>CAYYCI010000621.1:0-2661 GCA_964470215.1 uncultured Planctomycetota bacterium | reverse complement strand
GGCCGGCCTTCGGCCACGAACGTGGCCAGCGTCCCGACGAAGGCATCTCCCGCTCCGACGGCATCCACGCTCCTTACCTTGAAGGCGGGAATCTTCCAGGGGCGAGAGGAAGGCTCGAAGACCGTGGCGCCCCGCTTGCCACGGGTGAGGATGACCCGGCCCACGCCGGCCTCGAGCAACGAGACGGCAGCCGCCGCGTCGCACCCTCCGCCGATCGCCTCGAGTTCGGTTTCGTTGAGGACGAGATAGTCCACCTTGCCGAGGATGGTTTTCGGCAGCGGTCGGGGCGGGGCGGGCGCGGGGTTGAGGATGACGGGGACGCCAGCGGCGTGGGCGATCTGGATGGCTCGGCGCACCGCGGCCAGCGGGACCTCGAGCTGGAGGACAAGGGCTCCGGCTCGCTCGATGGCGGGAGCCGCCTGCTCGATCTGCTGCGGGGACAGGCGCATGTTGGCGCCGAGGGCCACGGCTATGAGGTTCTCGCCCTCGCTGTCCACGACGATGAGCGCGACGCCCGAGGGGGCTTCGGGGTCGCGGACGATCCAGCGGCAGTCTATGCCTTCCTTGCGGAAGCCGGCGACGGCACGGCGGCCGAAGTCGTCGTCGCCGACCCGGGCGACGAGGGTCACTCTTGCTCCTGCTCTCGCGGCGGCGACGGCCTGGTTGGCGCCCTTGCCGCCGGCGGCGGTGTAGAAACGCTCGGCCGCGACCGATTCCCCCGGCCTCGGGAGCCTGGGCGCGGCGGCGACCATGTCGGTGTTCGAGCTCCCCACGACGACCACGCGCGGCCTGGCGGGCATGTTCTCTCTCCCCGGTGCTCAGAATGCGAGGGCGAGCAGGCCGGTGGTTTCCGGCAAGGCGAAGAGGATGTTCATTACCTGGACGGCGTTTCCGCAAGCGCCCTTGACGACGTTGTCGAGGGCGCTGGCGATGACGAGTTTTCCGGTGCGCTGGTCGGCGATGGCGGCGAAGTCGCAGAAATTGGTCCGCTGGACGCTCGCCAGTTCGACCTCGTCGAGGGTGTTTCTGATTCGGATGAAAGGCTCGTCGGCGTAGCGCCGCCGCCAAGACTCGACCACCCGCTCGGTCGTGGTGCCTTCGGCCAGGTCGGCGAAGATGGTGGTGAGGATGCCGCGGTCGGTCGGGATCAGGTGTGGGACGAATGCCACGGTGGCTTCCGCGCCCGCGGCCAGGGTCAGTTCCTGTTCGATCTCCGGCGCGTGGCGGTGGGTGAGCGGGTTGTAGGGGCGGCAGTTCTCGTTGCAGTCCACGAAGAGGTTGCGGGCCTTCGGGCTGTAGGTCTTCCCGGCGCCGGAGAGGCCGGAATAGGAGTCCACGATTATGCCGCGCGGCTCGATCAGTCGGTCGGCGACGAGGGGCGCGAGCGGCAGGAGCGCGCTCGCGGGGTAGCAGCCGGCGTTGCCGACCAGGCGTGCTCGCCGCAGTTTGTCGCGATGGAGTTCGGGCAAGCCGAAGACGGCCTCGGCGAGGAGTTCGGGGCAGGTGTGGGGGTTGCCGTAGAAGCGTTCGTAGACGGCGGGGTCGCGGAAACGGAACTCGCCCCCGCAGTCAATGACCTTCAGGCCGGCGTCGAGGAGTTTCGGCGCCCACGTGAGGGATTCCGGTCCCTTCTTGGCCAGGAAGACCACGTCGGCCTCGCGGGCGATTGCGCCCAGGTCGGGCTTTCGACAGGTCTGGTCCACGACGCCCCGCAGCGCGGGGAGGACGTCAGCGATTGCCTCTCCTGCGGCGTGGTCCGAGCCGAGGAAGGCCAACTCGGCCTGGGGATGGCCTGCGAGGATGCGTATCAGCCCCTCGCCAACTGCTCCGGTGGCTCCGATGATGGCGACGCGAACCATCGGTTGGGTTTCTCCTGGCGGTCAGTCGTAGCGCGAGAGTTCCCAGCGGGGCTTCTGCGGCTCTCCGTGGACTATTCGCTCGCCGAGAACGACCAGCGAGCAAAGGAAAACGAACGGGGGAGCCAGCCCGCGGGCGATATTCTCGGTGAAGATGCCGGCGAGTGCAAATCCGCTGACCCCGCCGACGACGGCGAGTGCCAGGCCGAGCATCAGGTCGCTATGGGCGGCGCCGTGGAGGCGGGTGGCCCTGCCCAGGAAGTGGCCGACGAGCCACACGAGGCTGAGAAGACCGAGCAGGCCACTCTGAGCAGCGGTCTTGAGCCAGACGTTGTGGGTCATGGGCTCGGGGGCCGCGACGTTGAAGACCTCCGGCTCGTCGGTGCGATACTGGAGACGGTCGGGCATGAAGGGATTGACGATCTCGTGGTAGGGCTTCAGCCCGTAGCCCGTGAGCGGGTTGCCCCGGAGGGTCTCGGGCTGGCGGGTGTGCCAGAGGTTTCGCAGGGCCAGCAAGGCGGCGTTCCAGCGTTGGTAGCGGACGGCCACCTGTGGGGTTTTGAGGGGGTAGTTGGCCACCTGGTCCTCCGGCACGGTCTTGCCGATTGCGCCCTTGATCTGGACGACGAGCGCGAGTTCGTCCTTGCGGAGCGGCCGTCGGGCGTTGAGGAGGTTGAGGAGGCGTTCGGCATCGAGGGGGCGGGGCTCGGGCATCTTGCGTTCGCCGCTGTGGTCAACGACTATCTGGTGCGTGGGCTTGAAGAGTTCGCGCGCCCGCGCCACCATCGCCCTGTCGCTCAAGAGG
>CAYYCI010000620.1:0-2664 GCA_964470215.1 uncultured Planctomycetota bacterium | reverse complement strand
CCGCTCGCCTGCGCGCCGCGGGCGTCGAGGTCACCGGCTGGGCCGTCCCGCCCAATGGCGGTTCCCTCTGCAAACTCTCCGACACCAAGGAACTCCTCAACGTCCAACACCGCGACGAGGTGGCCGCGGCCGACGCCTTCCTCGTCCTGGCCTGCGGACAGGGCCTCCACACGGTCATAGACGCCACCGACGGCGGCGACGCCTACCCCGGATGCGACACCATATTCGGGGGCGAGACGGTGGCCGACGACCTGATCGTGGAGCATTGCTCGCTGTGTGGCGAGTGCATCACCGACCTGACCGGTGGCCTCTGCCCGATCACGCTCTGCGCCAAGGGCTTGACCAATGGGCCGTGTGGGGGGGCCAACGAGGGGAAATGCGAGGTGAACCCCGAACGCGACTGCGGGTGGCACCTGATCTACGAGCGGCTGCGCGCGCTCGGGAAACTCGACCTCATGCGACGCTACGTCCCACCCAGGGACAATTCGCGCGCGGTTAGGCCCAGGCGCCTGATCCTCGAGGGCAAGCGCGCCACCTTCCAGTTCGCCGGCAAGAGTATCTCCGCCTGGTCCGGCCTCGAGCCCGAAGGAGCGAAAGGGACAGAATGAAACTCACCGAGCTCTTCCAGCAAGGCGCATTCGTCGTGACGGGCGAGGTCGGCCCGCCGAAGGGCGCCAGCGCCGAAGAGGTCATTGCCGGAGCCAAGGCCATGGCCTCGGCGGTGGACGCCGTGAACGTGACCGACAACCAGAGCGCGGTCATGCGCCTCGGCTCCCTCGCCGTCTGCCATCTGCTCAAGGAGGAAGGGATCGAGCCCGTCTTCCAACTCACCTGTCGCGACCGCAACCGCATCGCCCTCCAGTCCGACCTTCTCTCGGCTGCCGCGCTCGGGGTCAGCAACGTCCTGCTCCTCACCGGCGACCACATGGTCCTCGGCGACCACCCTGGGGCGAAGGCCGTCTTCGACCTCGACAGCGTCCAACTCCTGGCCGCGGCGCGCGGGCTCAACGAGGGTCACGACCTCGAGGATCACGACCTCGAGGCTAGCCCGGACCTGTGCCTGGGCGCGGTGGTCAACCCGGGTTCCGACGACCTCGACGCCCAACTCTTGAAGATGGAGAAGAAGGTCGAGGCCGGCGCCCGGTTCTTCCAGACCCAGGCGGTTTACGAGCCGGATGTCTTCGCCAGGTTCATGGAGCGGGCCGGCCGCTTCGGCGTTCCGGTCATGGTCGGAATCGTTCCCTTGAAGTCCGCCGGGATGGCGCGCTACATGACCGCCAACGTCGCCGGCGTCCGCGTTCCAGACCACATGGTCGAGCGGATGGCCAAGACCAAGAAGGCCGACCGCAAGAAAGTCTCGGCCGAGATGGCCGCCGAACTCGTCCGCCAGGTCAAGGACCTCTGCCAGGGCGTCCACCTGATGCCGCTTGGCTGGGACGATATCGTGCCCGATATCGTCGCCCAGAGCGAGGTGCGCTGAACCCGGAGACGCCACGATGGACATGAACGCTCTCGACGAGGAAATCCGACGCGTCAAGAAGCGGCTCGAAGCCCTCAAGGCCACCCTTCCTGCCCACCAGGGCAGTGGGGCACACGAAATCCGCATCCTTGAACTAGAGGAAGAACTCGACGAGATGCAGAAGGCACGCGCGGCGCTCACCAGCGACGACGCCCCCCCCATCCGCCACGGAGGCTCCGCAGCCATGACCAAGCCAACCACCTTCGGAGTATCCGTGGAATGGCAAGAAGGCCGTCGGGGCGTCATCGCCTGCGAGGGCAAGCCGCCCCTGCCCGTGGCCACGCCACCCGAATTCGGCGGGCCGCCCGGGGTGTGGACGCCCGAGGAACTCCTCGTGGCGTCCGTCGCGAGTTGCCTGATGAACACCTTCCTGTACTTCGCCGACAGGTTCAAGGTCCCCTTCCTCTCCTACTCGACGGCAGCCAAAGGCAGGATGGAGATGACCGAGCGCGGCCTGCGCTTCACCCAGATCGAAGTGGCTATCGCGGTGAGCGTGGGCGATGCCGAGGCCGCCGACAAGATCGCCGCGCTCCGCTTCGAGGAAAAACTGGAGAAATATTGCCCCGTCTCCGCAGCAGTCAACTGCCCGGTCCGGCTCCGCTTCAGCGTCTCCACCACCCCCGAGCACCGGCGACGGGAAGAGATGCGATGAAACTCTCCCGCAATTTTTACCAGAAGACCAGGCCCCGCGTCCACAGGCGCATCGTTCACGAACTGCGGTGTGCCCAGAGCGTGGTGGACATCGGCTGCGGGGCATGCGACCTGGGCGAGCTCCTGGCCAAGTGGCCGGGGCGACGAGTGATGGGCGTGGACATCTCGAGCGCGGCCTTTCCGCCTAAGCGCAAGCGCGGCCGACAGCCCGAGTGCGTCAGGGGCGACGCGCGCGCCCTTCGTTTCATCAAGACGAACAGCGTGGACGCCGTCGTCTCGGTCTGGTCGCTCCATGAAATGTCGGCCCCCATGGCCGTCCTCCGCGAGGCCCGCAGAGTGCTCCGGCCCTGCGGCGAAATCCTCGTCGTGGACTTTCCCCGTGGCTCCCTCGCCCAACGCCTTTGGAACGAGCGGTACTACACGACCGGGCGCGTCGCCCAGATGCTCCGCCGCGCGGGATTCGTGCGTGTCGAGGCCCGCCGCATCGCCAGGAA
>CAYYCI010000619.1:0-2666 GCA_964470215.1 uncultured Planctomycetota bacterium | reverse complement strand
GGGCAGTTGCGAACCGACGATGTCGTGTGGGTCATGCGCCTTTTTCTTCAGGTCGAGGATGTCCTTGAGGTAGTCGTCGTTTGCCCAGGTCGCGCGGCGTTGGGGGGTGAGGTTCTCGGAGAAAGCGGCGAACCATTTGTGGTATTCCTTGCACAGTTCGCACCAATCGCGCAGCGAGGGCGTCGAGGTGGGCCGGGGATGCAGAACCACGGCGACCAAGACCACGACGGCTACCGCGCCAAGCGCCGCTGCGATGGGTCGCCGCGGCAGAGGTTTGGCTCTGAGGGCCTTCACTTCCTTGGCGAGGGCGTCGAGGGTGATCTCGTCGGGGGACATCAGGAGACGGCTACAGAGGTTTCGCCACGCCTCGCCGATTCGTCCGAGGGCGCTCCACTCTTCGGAAGGCTGGACCACGCGGTCGCCGAGGGCGTCGGGGGAGCGGTGCATGACGAGTTCGTAGATGAGCGCGCCGACGGCGCGGATATCGCTGGCCGCGGCGGTGGCGACCTCGAGTTCGGTCGTGGGCACGGGGTCGGTCAGCACGACGCGGGTTCTCGCCAGGTCCTCGCCGCGGCGGATGAGGACGTTGGAGGGTTTGAGGTTTCCGTGTGGGCGGCCGGCGGCCTCGCGCAACTCGAGCAATCCCTCGACGACGGAGGCGATGACCGTGTGGAGAGCGCGGGCGTCGAGGTTGACCTTCATCAGGTCGAGGGCCGAGTGGGGGAAGTAGTCGGTGACGTAGTAGGCTTCGCCGTCGGCGGTCCCGCTCTCGCGGACCGGAGTCCAGTGGGCGCCGGGTTGGGCCGCGACGGTGGCCTGGACTCGCGCGGCGTCGAGGAAAGCCTCGAGGGCCTCGCGCTCGGCGGCCTCGCCGCCCCCGATATCAACTGGATGGAAAACCTTGACTACGAACTGTTCGAGGTCGTCGGGCGCGGCCCCGCGGTGGCGCGCGGTCCAGACGGTGGTCAAGCCGAGGGTCTGAAGGAGACCGACAGCCTCGTAGTTGCCATAAGCGGCCATTTTGTGTTCGGCCTTCCCCGGTCTCGGGGTGTGGCTCTAGCGCTTTATCGCGGCGGTTTCGGGGGCGTGTGGCAGATCAGGCCACCGGGCGCGACCTCGAGCCATATGACCCGCTTGCCCCAGAAGTACCCCTTCCAGCGCTTTCGCTCCAGTGGGAGGATCTTGCGCCGCGGGTCCGCGTTCCCGGCCTGGTCCTTTGCCACGCGGGGGTAGTTGACGAGGACAAAGAGGTTCTCGGCGCCGTTGGCCGCCCACTGGCTCCAGACCGGGTGGCGGCGCGAGAGCACCTGACGGACCGGCTGCTCCTCTCCGAAAGTCATCACGTAGGCGAAGCCCCGGTTGACCGTCCCGGTCCGCAGGGGGTCGTCGGGCTCCCAGTATTCGGTCATGGACTTGGTGTTCCATTTGGGGAACTCGACGTTGTTCACCCCCACTAGATTGACCTCGATCGAGGGCACCGCGCCCACCCCGCTCTTGAAGCCGGCTCGGTCAACGGTCACGTCCACGTCGAAGCGTCCCATGCCCGCGCAACCGGCGATGGCCAGGACCAACAAGGGCAGTGGTTTGGGAACGGCGGTCCTCATCGGCGTGTTCCTTTCGATGCGCGCTAGCCCGACGCCGTCTGCTGGTCTTCTGCTTTTCGGGTGACGGCGAAGTTTCTGATGACGGCGAAGACCTCGCGGTTGAAACGCCAATCTATGACGATGAGGCTGCGGGTGCGAAGGAGCAGGGCCTCGAGGTCGGCGAGGGCCCGGTCGAAGACCTTGTGGAGGCCCCCGAGGGGGGCGTCGCCGAGGTCGCGGGCCACACTGTCCGGGCCGATCCCCGGGAACATGCGCACTATCGCCGCCAGGGTCTCCCACCACACTTCTCTGGGCACGAGGTCGAAGGCGTCCTCGGGCGCCACCTCGTCGTGGGTGAGCCGCTGGGGCCCGAGGGAGAGGACCCAGCGCTTGTCGCTCTCGAAGAGACGCTCGATCCGCTCGGGCAGCGGGGTCTGACCGTCGTAGTCCACGGCCACCTGGCGCGCCAGGCTCAGGGTCTCGTCGAGGGCCTTGGGGAGCCTGGTTTCCTTGTCCACCAGCAGGGTGCGGACGGCCAGGACGCCCAGACTGTAGAGGTCACAAGGGGAACTTAGCAGTGGGATTATCTCGAACCGGGTGTTTTGGAGCGGCACCCCCGCGGCGGTCTTGAGGGCAGCGAGAGTTGCCTCGTCGAACCTCTGGCCGACGGTGCGGAAGCGAATCTCGCCTGCGGCTAGCGCCGACTCGGGGTCAATGTAGGCGTAGAGGTCGAGGCGTCGCTCCTTGAGGTTGAGCCGAAGCCACAAGAGGTCCATGTGCCCCGCCTCGATCCGCTCCTGGGTGTCGAAGGTGCCCTCGACGACGGTCTGGTCGCGTGAGCCGAGGACGACCTCGCGGATGCGCACCGTGCCGGTGCCGCGGACCGGCGTCCCGGCGGTCTCCGGGCGGTAAATCGAGGTGCCCGGCGAGCCGGCTCGCAGGTAATAGGTCGCGTCGCTGGCCACCAGGGGGAGAGCCACCGCGTCGCCGGGGTCGGCCAGGACGCATCGGGCGGTCCACAGGAACGGCAGGCCCTCTCCCGGGCGGCCGAATTCGATCTGGAAACTCTCGGCTCCCAGGTTC
>CAYYCI010000618.1:0-2671 GCA_964470215.1 uncultured Planctomycetota bacterium | reverse complement strand
TGACCCTCATGGTCCAGGACCTGACGAACCCGATGCTCGCCCAGATTCCCCACTGCCTTCTGGCGGCCCGCGCGGGCACCATCATGGGGGTGGAGACCAACGCCATGCAGTTCTACCCCGAGGCCTCGCGGCCCGAGGCGGCGGTCCATCCGGGGCTTTATCGGCGTCGGAACGGCTGCGTGGACCTCGGCACGATTCGCGGACCAGGCTTCGGCTACCGACTCGACGAGATAAAGCGGGAACTGCCCCCGCCCACCTGCCGCTTCGGCTCACTCGGAGCGGGTTGATCGACGAAGGGCACGAAGGGCTATGGACAAACACGGACCATGTAGGCGGGGCGTCCCGCCCCGCGTCCAGGCGCCCCGCGTGGCAAGGGTATTGATCCACGAAGGGCACCAAGAGCACCAAGGGGCGACCAAGGCCGCGGAGTTGTCCCACTCCGCTGGATGTGGTCTAATTGATCGAGGCCGGGCAAGGAGACGAAAAAGGAAACCCGTGATGGTGCGATTGGTTTTCGCGGCACTGGTTCTTGGTGAGGTCGCCCTCGGCGGCAAGGCAGAGGTGATCGAGGACTTCAGGTCCCAGATAGAGGCCGACTGGCTCCGCCAGGACCGCGTGCGGACGCTTGGCCCTTCGCGCGGTCGCCACCGGCGCAGCCGCGTGGCCACCGCCCAGGACGCTCTCGGTGCCGTGGACGGGGTGAAGAACGGCAAGTGGGGCTTCCACACCGCCAGCGAGCGCAATCCCTGGTGGCAGGTCGACCTCGGGGCCGTCCACAAACTCGACCGCGCGGTCATCTACAACCGCTGCGACGGCGGCACGCCCAGCCGCATCCGAAACTTCAACCTCCTACTATCCGACGACGGCAAGCGCTGGCGCGTGGCCTACACCCACGACGGCTCGGTCTTCGGCGGGGTGGGCTATCTGAAACCACTGGTCATTCGCCTTGGCGGAAATGCCGCCCGCTTCGTCAGGTTCCAACTCCTGGGGACCGGCTATCTCCACCTCGACGAGGTCGAGGTCTATCCCACCGAGGCCCCGCAGAAGAACATCGCCCTGGGCAAACGAGCCGACCAGTCATCGGTCAGCCAGTGGTCGGTGGCCCACGGGCGCGTGGTGGTCAGCAAGGGACAGGCGTTCCCCTTCTCGGTTGTTGCCGAGCGAGGTCGGAGGCTGGCTGCCGACCTGTTGGCCGCTGGCGTTCCCGTGGAGGCTCTGGCGCGGAAACTCGAGGCCCTGGCCGAGCGTGCCAAGAGGCTGCCGAAGGACGCCTCGCCCGAGGTGGCGCGCGAACTGTATCTCGAACTGCGCTGGACCATCCGTCGCATCGCCCTCTCGAACCCGCTCCTCGACTTCGAGAAGTTGTTCTTCACCAAGCGGGTGCCGGCCTCTTATAGCCACATGTCCGACCAGTACTACGGCTGGTGGTCGCGGCCGGGCGGTGGGCTGTTCATCCTCGAGGACTTCGGGAGCGACAAGCCGCGCATCCGCGACATCACGCCGCCATTCCCCGCGGGCAGTTTCCTCCGGCCCGACCTCTCCCACGACGCCAAGCGGGTGGTCTTCGCCTGGTGCCGCTACTACCCCCACGTCAGCCGCATCGGCAACAAGGTGGACAAGAAGGCGATCCCCGAGGACGCCTTCTACCACATCTTCGAGATGGACCTGGCCACTGGGAAGGTGCGACAACTGACCCGGGGGCGCTACGACGACTTCGACGCCCGGTACCTGCCGGATGGCCGCATAGTCTTCCTCTCGACCCGTCGGGGGCAATTCCTCCAGTGTGGGCGGGCGAGCGCCCAGGCCACCCTCGAGAACCCCTTCCTCCCGAACTCCTACGTCCGCTGCGGCGGAGGCAACAGCCGCCCCGTGGCGATCTACACCCTCCACGTGATGAACCCCGACGGGTCAGGGATGCGGACCATTTCGCCGTTCGAGAACTTCGAGTGGACCCCCTCGGTCGCCCACGACGGGCGCATCATCTACGCCCGCTGGGACTACGTTGACCGCCACAACATGCCCTACATGAGCCTCTGGGCGGTTCATCCCGATGGCTCGTTCCCGAGCATCGTTTATGGGAACTTCACCCGCAGCCCCTATAGCATCTTCGAGGCGCGGGCCATCCCAGGCTCGCGCCGCCTCCTCTTCACCGCATCCGCACACCACGCGATCACCGCAGGTTCCATCTGCCTTCTCGACCCTGCGGTCGGCACGGACTTCGAGCCGCCCCTGACCCGCCTGACCCCCGAGGTGTGTTTCCCGGAGATCGAGGGCTGGCCCTCGACCTACTACGCCCATCCGTGGCCGCTGGGCGAGCGCTACTACCTGGTCTCGTGGAGCCCGGTGGGCATACGTCGCCAGGGACAACTCAACACGACGAACTGCCTGGGCATCTACCTGGCCGACGCCTTCGGCAATCTGGAGTTGCTCTACCGCGACCCCAAGATTTCCTCGGCCTACCCGATGCCGCTGCGCCCGAGGCCACGCCCCCACACCCTGCCGGAACTCGAACGCGAGGATGAGACCGACGAGGGACGGTTCCTCCTCCTGGACGTTTACCGGGGACTGACCGGAATACCGCGCGGGGCGGTCAAGCGCCTGAGGATCGTCGCTGTCCCCGCCAAAACCCAGCCCCAGATGAACCACCCGAACCTGGGCGCGACCCGCGACG
>CAYYCI010000617.1:0-2689 GCA_964470215.1 uncultured Planctomycetota bacterium | reverse complement strand
GTTCCATCGTCCCGGAGTGTAAACCCACCCAGGCGCCTTGTCAATTCATGCCCCGGCTCGCCTCTGCCACGGCAGCGGCAGTTCTCGAACCTCCTCGCAACCTATCAGAATCGCCACGCCCAGGTAGGCCCCCAGCCCAAACGAACCGGCGATCAGGAGCCTGGCTGTCGCTCCAGCCAAACCAGGCACCGCTCGCCCTATCAGGTACGATGCCGCGGCGGTGGCCGCGAGCATCACCGCCCCACAGGCGCCCACCTTGCCCAGTCCCTTCCAGAGGTCGGCGAGCGCGAGCAGGCGTCCGCGCAGCCGCAGGTGACGGCGCAAGGCCAGGAGCAAGAACCCCGTCTGCGCCCACACCGTGAGCGCCGTGGCCAGAGCCAGGCCCCCGTGGCTCAGCGGTGTGAGCACCAACGCCGCGCTCAGCACCACGTTCAAGCCAACCGCGACGGCGGAGAGAAGGAAAGGCGTCCGGGTGTCGAGCATCGCATAGAAGGCTCGCGACAGCACCGTTCGTCCCCCCATCCCCACGAGGCCCAGCGAGTAAAAAACCACCGCCGTGACCGCCAGAGCGGTGTGTTCGGCGGTGAACGCCCCTCGCTGGAACAGCAACCGGACCAATGGCCTCGCCAGGACCAGCAGCCCGATCGTCGCCGGGAGCATCAGGAAGGCATTGAGCCGCAGCGCCCGCACCACCGCCCGCGAGAAGCCGCCCTCCTGGCGGCCGGAGGCCTCCTCGACCAGGGTCGGGAAGGCCGCGCGGCCCACCGCCAGCCCCAGGATGCCGAACGGCAGTTGCATCAGGCGGGCGCCGCAGTAGAGAGCCGAGATGCGCCCCAGCCCACAAAACACCGAAGCCAGCGCGCGATCCACAATCGGGTTGACCTTCCCCAGGATGCCCGCCAGCGCGATCGGCACCGCCGCGCGCCCGACCTTTCTCAGGCCCGCTCGCCCGTGTGCGACCGCCTCCGGGTCGTCGCCCCTGGTCCGGGCGCGCAGCCGGACGTAGGGCCACGCGCAGATGAGCATCTGCACGAGCCCCCCCGCCACGATCCCGATCCCCAGGCTCGCCACGTCGAACCGCCCGCTCAGCCACACGATGGCCCCGATCACACACAGGCTCGCCCCGGCCGGCGCGAGCGAATACCTCAGGAACCGACGCTCGGCCAGTAGGAGCGACCCGAAGACCGCCGCCGTCGCGATTATCAAAAGATACGGCATCATCCACTGCGAGAGCGCCGTCGTCGTCGCCACTAATTCCGGGTGGCTGCGCGCGAAACCGGGAACGAGGCCCAGGACAACCCACGGCGCCAGCGCTGCCCCCAGGACCACGAACAGCACGCACGTCCCCACTACGAACCACAACGCGCGCCTGAGCAACCAAGCCGCCGCCGCATCCCGTCCGCGCCACAGCAGCGTCTTGTAGGTTGGCATGAACGCGTTCTCGGCCGCATATTCCCCCAGGACGTCCCGCAGGAGGTTCGGCAGTGTCGTCGCCGCCACGTAGGCGTCCAGGGCCCCCGTCAGGCCGAAATACGCCATCGCCACCATCTCGCGGACGTAGCCCACAACGCGCGAGACGAGCGTGCCGACGGTCAACCGCGCGACCCCCCCGCCCAGCGACGGGGCGCGCGATTCCGGCGGCTCCTCGAGCGGGTCCGCCTCGAAGCGGAAGGAGCGCTCGCCCACCCGGATCACGTCGCCAGGACGCAGTTCGCGGGCAGCGGCCAGCGCCTCCCCGTTGACGCTCACCCCCCCCCGCCCGAGCGCGTCGCGGGCCACGTAGCGCCCCTCCCCGATCGCCACCACCTCGAGCCGCAACCGGCGTCCCTCGTGGCGCGGGACCCGGATGTCATCCAGGCGGCCAGTGCCCACCGAGGTGTTCTGGAAGAGCAACTCGTGGGCCGCCTCTCCACTCGCGCTTAACTCGACAAGTCGCGCCATCGCTCTGATTTCAGGGGAAGACAACGGGGAAGTTCACGACGCGATTATACCTTTCGCGTCAACGCCGCGCCAGAAAAAAGCCATTAGCGTTGTGGGGCATCTTGGAGCGGGGAGACGGCGCGAGAGAGGTCGGAAGCAGGGTCTACAAGGCCGACCAGCGAGGAGACGAGCCGGGCCAAGCCGCCGGCCGGTCCCGCAGAGGCCCGCAAACGCCCTGAGAACGCTCCGGGGCCACACTCTCCCCCGGCCTCCCTCGCATCAGCAGCTTTTGCTGCCCGGCGCCCGCCGCTCAAGCGGCACGCACCAGGCTACGCATCGGTCCCGTTCGCTTCTCCCGCACGCGGCCCAGAGCCATCGCAAGCATCACGACCAGTGCCAAACCCACTCGCACCTGCATCTTCGACAGGCCACGAATGAAGTGCCTCTCGAAGCCACGCACGGCCCGCAACTGGGCGTTCCGAATATTTTGGCGGAGTGGCCCATCCAAGGTCACGAAGGGTCAAAGGGTCATGGGCGTCCACGAAGGGTACGAAGAAGTGGTTTTATCCGTGTTCGTCGGTCTTCATCTCTGGCCAATTCTCTCGTTGGCGTTTATGCGCGTTCACCTGCGGTTGCAGTGGGCGAGGGGTGGTTACATCCACGAAGGGCACGAAGCACACGAAGGGGACGGAAGGGATCGGGGATCGGGGTGCAGGCACATCTATGAGGAAACCCGGGATGGCAGCGCGCCGGGGGGTGTGGGCTTTGG
>CAYYCI010000616.1:0-2691 GCA_964470215.1 uncultured Planctomycetota bacterium | reverse complement strand
AGGTGGTCGTTGACGGCCAGCGCCTGAGGGTTCGCGGGCCGAAGGCCAGTTTCGTCCTCTCCAACGAGCGTTGGCGGGTGGGCGAGCCGGCCGCCGGCTTGGCGAAGAAGGCGGGGCTGGAAGGGCCGGTGGCCGATGCCTTCCGGGGGAGTTTCCTGCTGGTTCGAGGGACCATCTCGGCCGATCCCTGGGAGCGCGAGGTCGTAAGGCGCCAGGTCGAGGCCAGGGCGAGCGACTGGGAGAGGATGTTCAACTGCCGCCCGAGGGTGAAGGCCGACACCGAGGTGACCGAGGCCGACATCGCTCGCCACAACCTCGTTCTCTACGGCGGCCCGGCGACCAACGCAGTCACGGCGCGGGTGGCCCGCCGCTTGCCAATCGCCATCGAGGACGACGCTATCAGGGTTGGCGACCGCTCGTTCTCAGGTGGCGATGTCGGCACGGTCTTCTGCTACCCGAACCCTCTGAACCCAGAGCGCTACGTGGTCGTGTTTGCCGGCCTGTCGCCGGCGGCGCTCGACCAGATAAACAACCGCTTCGGCAACTGGTTCGGCTGGGGGCCATACGACAATTACCTGTGGTTCGACTACGGCGTCTTCGACGCGCGCACCCACTCGCCGGAGAGTTTCCTGTGCGTGGGCTTCTTCGACCAGCGGTGGCGACTGGACGGGCGATACAAGTTCACGGGCGACGAGCGCGCCAGAGCCGCCCGAAGGCCCCACCGTGTGCCGCCTCTGCGCCAGGTGCCCGAACCGCCGCCGGCGGCCCTTTATCTCAGCGACCTGATGCCCACGCTCGTTGACCAACACAAGGGCGCGGTGGGCTACGATAGGTCGTTCCTGGGCAATCCCCTGACCCTGGGCGGCAAGGTCTTCGAGCGAGGGATCGGGGTCAAGCCCCCTTCGGCCCTCGAGTACGAGATCGGGGGCCACTACTCGCGCCTGAAGGCCACGATCGGCATTGACCTCGAGGACGACCTCGAGGTGACGAAGGCCAGGCGGCGCGCCGAGTACGTCCAGTTCGCGGTCTATGGCGATGGCCGCCGGCTCTACAGTTCCGAATGGCTCCAGGCCGCCGACCCGCCGGTCGAGATCGAGGTGGACCTGGAGGGCGCGAAGAGGTTGCGGCTGGAGGTCACCTGTAGTTCGCAGCGGTGGCTGGTGGGCAGCGCCGACTGGGCCGAGGCCCGCCTGGAGAGATGACCCCGCCGCCGCTGCTCACCCCCCGGCCCGGTGGCACAGGCTTTCCAGCCTGTGCGACGCGGGGCGAGACGCCCCGCCTACAGCGGGCACGACGTGCCGTGCCCCTACGAGGCCTCGTCCCTCCAACCCATCGAGCCCTATCGGTGGCACAGGCTTTCCAGCCTGTGCGACGCGGGGCGAGACGCCCCGCCCACAACTCATGGTCTTCGCGGCAGCAGCGCATGTAGGCGGGCCGTCTCGGCCCGCGGACGCTCTGTGGCTCGGCCGTCTCGGCCGGCGAAATCCTCGCACCCTTCGTGTCCTTCGTGGATCAGGGCCAACACCGGCGGCCCTCGTCGAGCATTGCCAGGTAGTTCTCCACCTGCACGTAGTTAGCCACGGTGTTTCCGCTTCCGAGCGCGAATCCGCCCCCGGGCGCGCAATGGGCCATCACTTCGCGGACCCGCGCCCTCACCGCCTCCTCGGTTCCGCGGCCCAGGAGGTCCATGTCGATCCCGCCCAGGAGGGCGATGCGGTCACCGTAGCGGTCCTTGGCCTCGGTGATCGGCTCGATGACGTCCTCGAACGAATGCTTGGCGTCCCAGCCGATCTCGATTATCTCGTCCATGATGGCCTTGAGGTTTCCGCAAGAGTGGAGGATGATGGGCTTTCCTGCCTGGTGTGCGGCCTGGACGATGCGGCGGTGCCACGGGAAGATGAGCTCGCGGAGGGTGGCCGGGGAGACCATGGTGGCGGTCTTGAAGCCCATGTCCTCGCCGAAGAAGATCGCGCCCACCCCGTCCATGTTCGCCATCGTCTCGACCACCTCGAGGAGTAGCGCCCCGACGGTGTCCACCGTGTCGCGGGCCAGGTCGGGGTCGTCGGCGAGCATGTAGCTGAAGCCTTCGAGGCTGAGGGTGAAGAGTGTGTTCTCGAGCACCCCGGAAGTTCGGCCCACGATGCCCATGCCCTCGGGCGCGACGCGGATGGCTTCCTCGAGGTCCGAGTAGTCCACGTCCCGGGGCTTTGGCCAGGGGTGTTTCTCGAATCCCTCTCGGTCGGTGAACGCGGCGGATTGCGTGTTGACCCACTCGCGGCGGAAGTGGGGGAGGGGAGCGGTGTCGGGCGCGGAGGCGCGAATGCGCGCCCACGGGACCACTGCGCGGATGCTCGCGTAGTCGAAGCCCAGCGCGTGCCAGAACCGCACCTGTTGGGCGACCGAGCGGACCGGCTCCTCTAGCACCGCTTCCATGAACTCGGCATCCGCGCCCAGTTCGGCGAACGGCACCCGGTCCGGCTCGCCCTCCCGTCTGAGCACCTTCAGAAATCGCCCGAAGTCCGGGTCCGGCTCGAACCCAGGCTCGATCATCGCCTGCTTCCTCTCCAACGGCTGGCCTCGATTCTACATGGGCGGGCGGGACATTGCCAGGGGTGTCCCGCGTGCAGGCTCGCACGTCCTACGCGCGAAGTGCGCTCACAGTGGCACATCTATGAAGAAACCCTGGATGGC
>CAYYCI010000615.1:0-2704 GCA_964470215.1 uncultured Planctomycetota bacterium | reverse complement strand
TTTCCTTCTCGCCTGGCAATTGTTTGCGGTGCAAAAAGCGTGCCAAAGCCCACACACCCCGGCGCGCTGCCATCCCGGGTTCGCTCATAGATGTGCCACCAGGCTGAGGATGAGGCGCCCGGACGATTTGCGAGGCGATTGGCCTGGATGGATGCCGGGTGTCAACCCTTCTTCGCCTTTCTCGGATAGTTCGGGCCATAGAGCATTCGCCGGGGTCGTTTGGCGAGTTTGCCGTTGACGACGAAAGACTCTCCCCGCTCGGCCAGATGCTCGACCATCCGGCGGCGCCACAAGCGCAGCGTGGCGGCGTGGGCGGGGTCGCCGGCCAGGTCGTGGACCTCGCCAGGGTCGGCCGCCAGGTGGAAGAGTTGCTCCTCGCCGTCGCGGGCGTGGAAGATGTATTTCCACCGCCCGTCGGTCAGAGCGTTCCAGTGGTTTTCGGGCGAGTAGCACACGTCGTGTTCGAGATCGATCCACGGGCGCCAGCCCTCGGTCTTCCCGCGGAGGAGGTCGAGCATGGAGCGGCCGTCGAAGCGGCCGGGGTCGAAGTCCACGCCCGCGGCGTCGAGGAAGGTCGGCAGGATGTCGCGGAGTTCGACCGGCTGGCTTAGCACTCGCCCTCGCGGCGCGTCGAGGAATTCGCTGCCCCATCGGATCAGCATCGGGATGCGGGCGGAGGCCTCGTAGGCGTAGGTCTTGCGCCAGAGATGGTGGTCGCCTGTCATGTCGCCGTGGTCGGCGGTGAAGAGGATGAGGGTGTTCTCGAGCCAGCCGCGACGGGCCAGGACGTCCAGGATTCGGCCTATCTGTTCGTCAATGAAAGTGATCGAACCGTAGTAGCCCTGGCGGGAGCGACGGACCTGTGCCTCGCCGAGGTCGCCCCGCCAGGTGTTCCTGGGCAGTTTCTTCCCCCGCTGGGCGTGGCGCTCGGCCCACTTGCCCACTACCGCCTTCGGCAGGTCGGCGTCCACGTAGAGGCGCCAGAACCGCTCCGGCGGGTCGTAGGGGCTGTGGGGACGCGCGAACGAGACCTTCAGGAAGAAAGGCTCTTTGCCGTCGTAGCCCTCGAGAAACTCCACCGCCCTGTCGGCGGTCCAGCGGGTCGGGTGCAGGCGCTCCGGGAGGGCGTATGGCCTGGCTTGATAGTCGTTCCAGCCCAAACCGGTGGCGTCGGGGTTCAGGCCGGGGGCCTGCTGGCGGAACCACTGGCGGTAGTCGCTCACGAAGCCCTTCGTCTCCACCCGCCCCGACTCGTCGAGGATCGTCTTATGGAAGCCGTGGAGGTGGCGCTGGGGGAACCAGTGCATCTTGCCGATGCCCAGGGTGTAGTAGCCGGCCTCGCGGAGCATCCTGGGCTTTTCGTTGCGGTAGCGCAGGGCTACTCGCCCGTAGCCGAGCATGCCGTGGTTCCAGGGCGAGAGGCCGGTGAGGAGGCCGGCCCGTGCGGGCGTGCACGAGGGCACCGAGGTGTAGGCGCAGCGGAACAGAACCCCCTCGCGCGCGATGCGGTCGAGGTTCGGGGTGCGGATGACCTTGTTGCCGTCGGCGCCCACGCAGTCGCCGCGGAACTGGTCGGCCATCAGGAAGAGAATGTTGGGCTTTCTCCGCGGCGCGCCCTGCACGCCCGCGGCCAGGGCCGACGCCGCGGCGGCAGCGGCACTAGTCTTCATGAAGTCGCGTCGTCGCATCGTTGTTCCTTCCCGGCTATCTCTGTGGCGCCACGACCTCGAGCCAGGGGCTGCGGGCGTCGCGAGTCTCAACGACGAGCCGTCCGTCCTCTAGGCGGGTCGGCAAGGGCCGGCGACGCTTGCCCGTGGGGTCGAGAGCATAGAGCATGGCGACACTGGGCATCGGCAGGACGAGGCGGCAGTTCACAGGCTCGGCCACCACGGGCGAGCGATAGGGCATCGGGAGCCAGCCGTCAGGCGTCCCATCGCGGTTGGCGTCGGCCTCGGCCGACGGGTTATCGGCGAAATTGACCAGCCAATCGCCCATGGCGACCGCTGACATCAAGAGAGGGAACAGCAAGAGAACCATTTTTCTCATCGCCACGGCTCCTTGCCCCCAGCCTACCACAACCCGCCCCCTGGATGTCAAACACCGGCTAGTCGCCGTCTGCACACAGTGCGCTTGTGGTGGGGAGGATGCGATTAGCCTAGCGCGAGGCAGCAAGTTTGACAGTCCGCTGCCATCGGGCTACAGTAGTCATCGGGGCGATCTGAACGCGCCGCTCACTTGCAGCGCCAGAGGGAAAGGGCCATGGCAGCCGCATCCACAAAGTGGGTCAACCCGCGGGTGTTGAAGGAGGCGCGGGACCGCGCGGGCCTCACGCCGGAGCAAGTTGAGGCGGAGGCGAGCAAACTCAGCAAGCAGCACTACGCCCCTGTGCTGGCCAGCCAACTGCGCCGGTGGGAAGCGGGGCGTGCGGAGCCCGACCTCGCGCATCTGGAAACACTGTCCGAAATCTACCTGTGCCCGGTGGGCCATTTCTTCCTCGAGCGGGCGCCCCGGGAGCCTTTGGAATTCACTTTCCGCGGACTTGCGCCGGAAAAGGAACGGAGGCTTAGCCCTGCCACACGGAAGGCATTGCGCCGCTTCTATGAGCTTGCAGAGTGGACCGTGGAACTGATCGAGGCGGTGGGCGAACGCTGGGAGTCTGCGATAACCCCCGGGCGTTACAAGGCCGATCCACATCAGCTTGCAA
>CAYYCI010000614.1:0-2716 GCA_964470215.1 uncultured Planctomycetota bacterium | reverse complement strand
GTGGGACGCGGGGCGAGACGCCCCGCCTACAGGAACCGATTACTCATGGCGCCAGCGGCGGGCACGGCGGTGCCGTGCCCCTACTCCCAGGGCTTGAGGATGATCTTGGCGCATTCGTGACTGGCCGAGACTTCGAACGCCTCCTCGACTCGACTCATTGGGAAGACGTGGCTGATGAGCAAATCGGCTATTGGCGATTCCTGGATGACCTTCATCAGTTTGGGGAAGAGGTTCAGGTTATAGTGCCACGAGCCGATGATTGTGAGGCCCTTGCGAATGAGGTCGGGGCTGACGCGTATGGGCAATTCCTGGCCGCATTCGCCAACGAAGGCCACCTTGCCTTTTCGCCTGGTGGCCTCGATGCAGGTTCTTTGCGCCGCGACAGTCCCCGAGCAGTCGAGGGAGCAGTCCACCCCGCGGCCGTCGGTCAGTTCGCGGATTCTGGCCACCAGATTCTCATCGCGGGGGTCGAGGACTTCCTCGGCCCCCATCTGTTTGGCTCGCTCGGCACGATAAGGCACGGAATCCACGCCGATGACCCTCGCGCCGCGGAATCGCGCATTGACCACGCCGCCGAGCCCCACCGGGCCGAGCCCTGTGATGAGCACCGTGTCGAAAGCGCTCAGCCCCATTGTCTCGAACGCGCCGAACGATGGCCCCAGGCCACAGACAGCCAGCGATGCCTTTTCATAGGAGACGCCATCGGGGATGGCAGGCAGGAGCCAGGAGGGTTTGAGGATGTACTGGGCGTAGGTCGCGCGGCCTTCCGGCGAGCCGGTGAACTTCTCGAAGTTGTAGTTGTGTTCGCAGTGGATGTAGTCGCCGGCCACGCAGAGCTCGCACTTCCCACAGGGATACTGCGGCATGACGACCACGCGGTCGCCTGGCTTGACCTTGCAAGGTTGAGCGACGGCGACGACCTCCCCTGCGGCCTCGTGGCCGAGGAACTGGCTCTGTCGGCCTGCGACGAAGCCCTTGTACTCGGTGCACATGGGCGTGGCGTGGATTTTGACCAGCGCCCAGTCTTCCTTCGGCACCGGGTCGGGGACCTCGACCAGGCCGGCTTTTCTCTCGCCGAGAATGACGGCCTTTTTCATTTCTTCTCCTTTCGCTCATCGAAGGCTTTCGGCCACGAGTTTGAAGAGGTCGAAGAACAGGGTGTCGGCATCGAGGATGTCCTGCATGCGCATCCAAGAATAGAGTAGCCTGGCGCCTTTCGGTTCCGAGGCCTTATGCTCGACCCAGGCGATTGCGTCGCCATAGAAGTTTCCCTGGCCGTCGGTGAGTTTGGCCAGCGAGAGGTAAGTGTCGCCCTCGGCCATCACGCAACGGCACACGGGGCGCCAGCGCTGGTCCCCCGCCCGGGGGAAACGAACCGTTGCCGGCAGGCCGGCCAGGCGGGCAGTGTCGAGTTCGAACCGCAGCCGCACCCCTTCCGGCGGGTGCTCCCACATTCGGACGCGGGAGTCCGCTCGAGCGGCCCTTCTGCCCTGTGGGTCGAGGCAGGCGATCGGCAGGCCGAGCCGCGGGGCCAGGACCACCGGCTCCTGCTTCTCGTTGTAGTAGAATGGGAAAGGCCCGGAGCCGAGGACGACGAGGATGCCTCCGGCTTTCAGGTAGCGGGCCAGCGCCCTGTCCACGTCGCCTTGCTCGCGGACGCTCTGGCGATAGGACTCGAAGCCGGCATAGAGAGCCACGGGGCAGGTCTTCGGGTTGAAGCGAGCGGGGTCGACCACGTCCTCCCAGGAAAGTTCCCGGACCGCAAGTCCGCAATCGAGCAGCCAGAAGACCGCCGGGCCGCTGAAGTCGGGCAGGACGGCGATCTCGACGCCCTCGAAGAGTTTCTTGAGTTCGTTCGCTCGTTCGGCGGAGATGGTGGGTTTCGGCGCAGCGAGGCTCGCCTTGCTGAACGGCGTGGACTTGAAGCGAGGGGCGTATTCGGCCGTGATGCGGATATACTTGTCGCCGTCTTCCCACGACGGCTCGATCTCGGAGCCCTCGTGCCATTCGTTCCACGAGGTGATGAGCACCCAGTCGGGGTCCGCCGCGATGGCCTGTTCCCACAGAACGCGGTAGGTCCGGCCGCCGTGGCGCTCGGCGTTGATGCCGGGCTTGCGGACCTTCGTGTCGTCGTAGCCCGGGATGACGGTGATGCATGAGATCTTGCCGTGGCGGCGCGCCAGGGCCACGGCATCCCGGAACCTCTTGCGGCTCAGGGCCGCCAACTCCTCTGGCGACTTCCCCCGCACCCACCCACAGATGTTGTAGGTGTGGATGCCGTCGAAGAGCCGCGCGAAGCCCTCGCGGTAGCCGTCGGCGACGAGAATGAAGTCCTTGCCGTAGGCTTCACGGACGCGGGTGATGATGGTCGGCCACTCGCCCAATCCCACCTGCCCCATCACCCGGCCATAGACGAAGACGACGGGCTTGCCGTCGAGTTTCAGGAAGGCGGGATGGTCGCCGTAGGACTTCAACACGTAGAGCAAGTCGGAGACGGCGCGGCGGACCTTGGCCTCGCCCTGGCCCGGGACGGTTTCCCAGTAGATGGTGGCGGAGAAGTTTCTCTTGGCCGCGGCGTCGAGGACGAGCGGGAGGGCCTTGTCGTGGATGTCGCCGCGCGCCCACCACGTGCAGATGAAGCCGTCAATGCCGGCCTTGCGGGCGAGGTCGATGTGCCAGGCGATCAGGTCCGGGTCGTGGGAGTCGTAGGCCCCTT
>CAYYCI010000613.1:0-2720 GCA_964470215.1 uncultured Planctomycetota bacterium | reverse complement strand
CCCGGCCTTCTCCCCCACACGACCTCCTTGCTTGGATCGGACGATCCCTTCCCCGGTTGCGGGCGACAGCTCGCAATGGGGGAGGCGCGAGGCGTCGGCCCCTGCCTGGCCGTGGCCGACGCATTCTCCTCTCCCTTCTCCCCTCTGCGTTCTCTGTGGCTCTGTGGTGAAATTCTCCCGACGCGGGGGGAGCCAGGAAAACGACCACCATAGATTCATCTCTGTCCATCAGTGTTCATCTGTGCCTCACGCGCTGCTGTGTCCATCAGCGGCTTCGAGCAGGCCAGCGGACGCTGGTGTTACACAGAGGAGCAGATTCGTGGCGAGCCATCCGGTGTTCGCGCGCGACGGGGAAGGCCGGGCTTGAAGAAGCCCGCCGACGATGGTACGATGTGGTTGCGGGGCGGGTGGTGGAATGGCAGACACATTGGACTTAAAATCCAATGGGGCGCAAGCCCCGTAGGGGTTCGAGTCCCCTCCCGCCCATCACTCCGGATCCCCAACCTCTCCCCGCACGACGCGCACTCCGTGGGTAGGCCGCGCCTCCACCAAGGGGTCTCCCATCAGCGCGGCCACAAGCGGACGGCGCGTCTCGATGATTCATTGTCCCGAAAGCCCGAGGCGACTTAGCCGTGGTGTGATTTTTTTTCGAGGTCGTGGCTTGCGTTTGGAAAAAGGGCTGGTATAATAACGCTGAACCCCGGTTCCTCCGGTGTATTCCGGGAAGGCGGGGTTTGACAATAGGTGTCTGGCTTCTTCCCGCCTGCCACATCCTCCCCGACAGACGAAGGCGAGATTCCCCGGGGGAGATGGTGCGCCGGCGCAAAGTTTTGGAGCAAGGACGTCATCGGTGGGCAAGCTGCTTCCAGCCGCAGCGCGGCCGCCTGAACCCTCCCTGACCCCCATCTTCGACCTCGACGAGTTGCCCTCGCAAGAACGCCACGAACTGGCCCGCCTGGCGGGAAGAGCCGGGGCGGTGTGGGCCGTGGCCGACTCCGACATGCTCGCCACGGCGCAGTATGGGCGCTCGCGCCTTGTCCTGTGCGAGAGGGAGGTTTTCGTCGAGGAGGGGGGCGCGGTGCGCAACCGCATCCCCCTCGACCAGATCGCCTCGGTCTATTGCCGCGACTTCGTGGGCAACGGCCTTCTGGAGGTCAAGACCAAGGACGGCCACCGCCACGAGGTGATCCGCTACTCGAAGACCACGGCGGAGTCGTTCCAGCAGATTGCCGAGCGGCTGAATCAGCGGCTCCACGTGAGCGAGGAGGCGCTGCGGGCCCAGGAAGAGGAGGTGGCAAAGACCTCCGGGCCGCGCGAGGCCAGCGGCACCTATCGCTGCCCGAACTGTGGCTACCCCCTGAACTACCCGTCGGATGCCTGTCCGCGGTGTGCGAGCAAGCGCGACATGCTGGTCCGCCTCGCTCGTCTTATGCGGGGCCACTGGCGACTGGCCCTCGTAGGGCTTTTGCTCTCGGTGGCCTTCACGCTCTCGAACCTCGGCCCGGGCTACCTCGTGAAGCAACTGATAGACAAGTCGCTCAAGCCGGACCCGCCCGATGTGCCGCTGGCGGTCCGCCAGGTCCGGCTGGTGGTAATTGCGGGGATTCTGGTCGGGCTGCTGGCCATGCGGATGCTCACCGCGCATTTCAGGATCAAGGTGATGGGCACGCTGGGGGTGAGGGTCGTGGCCGATCTTCGGACTCGGCTCTACCGCGCGCTCCAGCGCCTGAGCCTGAGTTACTACGACCGCGAACACACCGGGCGGATCATGTCGCGCGTCCTCACCGACACCCGGATGGTCCAGCGCTTCGTCACCCAGGGTCTCCAGCAGGTCGTGGTCCACTCGCTTATGATCGTTGGCATTTCGGTCACGCTGTTCGTAATGCACTGGCGCCTGGCGGCGCTGGCGCTCCTGCCCATCCCTGTCGTTGTGCTGATCGGCCGAGTATTCTCGAGACGATTCCATTTCATATTCCGCTCGGTGCGCCGCAAGTTCGCCACGCTCTCAGCCACGGTGGCCGAGACCATCTCGGGGATGCGAGTGGTCAAGTCGTTCGCCCAGGAAGAGCGTGAATTAGACGGCTTCGAGCGGAAACTGCGCGAGTGCACCGATGCCCACCTGGCAGCCGTCCGCGCCAAAGCGAAGTTCAGCCCCACCGTGACGTTCATGATGGGGGTGGGCACCATCGTGGTCTGGTACGTCGGCGGCGGACAGGTCCTCGGCCAGAAACTCACCCTCGGAACCCTCATCCTCTTCATTAGTTATATGCAGCAATTCTACAACCCAGTTCAGCAACTTATCAACCTCACCGAAGCCTTCCAGGAGTGTGCCACGGCCTCCGAGCGGGTCTTCAGCATCATGGGCATGCCCAGCGAGGTCGCCGACCACGACCGGGCCGTCGCCCTCTCCGATGTCAAAGGCCACATACGGCTCGAGAACGTCACCTTCGCCTACGACGAGGGCGAGCCCGTGCTCAAGAAGATCAACCTCGAGGTCAAGCCGGGCGAGATGATCGGCCTGGTCGGCCAGACGGGCTCGGGGAAGAGCACCCTCGTCTCCCTCATCTGCCGCTTCTACGACCCCGTCAAGGGACGCATCCTCCTCGACGGCGCTGACCTGCGGGATATCAGACTCAAGGCGCTGCGCGAGAACATCGGCATGGTGCTTCAGGACTCGTTCCTGTTCGCGGGGACGATCAAGGAGAACATCGCCTACGGCA
>CAYYCI010000612.1:0-2726 GCA_964470215.1 uncultured Planctomycetota bacterium | reverse complement strand
CGGCGCGGCCGCTAGGCGACGGCGCGCTGGAAAGCCTGTGTCACCGGAAGTGGGCCTGGGGTAGCACAGGCTGGAAAGCCTGTGCCACCGGGGTTGGCCTGTGGCACCGGGGTGGTCAGCCGACGGTCCAGAAACGGGTCGAGACGACCTCGAGTTTGCCTGTGTCGGCCGAGCGGATGCCGGCATCCAGGATCGCCATGGCTTCGAGGTTGAACATCATGTCGAGCGTCGGATGGACGGGGTCGCCGGTTTCGAGGTGGTGGATGAATTCGTAGGCTATGTTGTGGCGTCCCTGGGGCAGGGGGTCGGGTTCGTGGATGGTGGTTCGCCCCTTGCCGTGTTCTTCGCGGACGACCTGGCGCCCGTCGCGGGTCTCGACGACCAGGGTGCCCTCGGTGCCATAGACGATCGGTCCATTGGGCACGCCGTGGTCCCAGGTGGTCCAGGAGCCTTCGAATAGTCCCATCGCGGACGGGAATCGGACGAGCATGGCGCCGTTGTCGTCGGCGTCGCCGAACGGGCTGTTGAGGTTACCTCGGATTCCAACTGCGGCAACAGCCATCTCGCCAATGAACCAGTAGGCGACCATGGCCCCGTAGCAGCAATAGTCGAGCATGGCCCCGCCCCCTGGTTCGATGTAGTGCCACCAGGTGGCGCCGAGTTCGGTCGGGGTGAGAGGGGCGGCCTCGTCGGTGACGCCCTCGTGTTTGGCGCCCGGGCCGAGCGGGCCGGTGTGGCCGCCGCGGAACTTCACCTCGAGCACCCGGCCGATCGCCCCCGCCTCTATCAGTTCCTTGGCCGTGCGGGCGGCGGGGTTCCAGGTCATGGGCCAATTCACCAGGAGCGTGATCCCGGATGCCCTGGCGGCGCGGACCATGCGGAGCGCGTCGCTCATGGACATCGCCATCGGCTTCTCGACGCAAACGTTGACCCTGGCCCTTGCGCACGCCTCGACGACCTCGGGGTGCTTGGCGTTCTCCGAGCAGCAGATGATGATGTCGAACTGCTCTTTCTCCAGCATGTCGTGGTAGGAATCGTAGGCTTTTGGCATTCCCAGGTTGGTGAGGGCGTGTTCGAGGTTCCACTGGCGGGTGTACGGGCCTTTGCGCATCTCCGGGCGGTCGGGCGTGGTATCGGCACAGGCCACCAGTTCCACCTGCGGGTGGTCGGCGAAGAGTGCCAGGACATTGTTGATGTGCATGTGTGCGAAACCGATAGCGCCGACGCGGTAGGTCTTGGCCATCGCTCCTCTCCTTTCAACTGACCTCGACTTCCCGGCCCTCGGCGGCCGACTGGTAGAGGGCGTCGAGGGTCCGCATGACGTTGAGCACTTCCTCGGGCCTGACCAGGAGTTCCTCCTCTCCGCGAATGACCTTGACGAAATGGGCCGTCTCGCCCCAATGCCCAGCGAAAGGCTCAGGGCGCTCCGGCGGGACGAGCGGCTCGATGTTCGCCTGGTAACTGCCCATGTTGGTCACGAGGGTCAGGGGGTTGAGGGTGAGGCCGCCGGCGGTGCCCAGGATGGTCGTCCCACTCGTGTTCCTGGGGATGTTGGCGGCCCAACTGGTCTTGAAGTGCACCGTGATCCCTCCCTCGAGGCGGATGAAGCCGGCGGCCATGTCCTCGACGTCGAACTCCCTGGGGTCGTAGGGCCGCGGGGTGAGGACTCCGAGAGGCGCGCCGCTGTCGGCCAGCGAGGTGGCGAGGCCCTCGTCGCGGTTGCCGAACTTCGTGTAGGTCGCCCCGCTGACCGCCTGGACGGCCGGGTTGCCCATGAGCCAGTAGAGCAGGTCAATGGCGTGGACCCCGAGGTCGTAGATGGGGCCGCCGCCGGAGTGTTTCTTCATGTGGAACAGTCCCCACCTTGGCACTCCCCGTCGGCGCAGGAAGAATGTCTCGGCGAAATAGATTTCGCCCAGGCGGCCGGAGTCCATTATCTCTTTTGCCGCTCGGGAGCGGTTCGAGAACCTGGCGCTCTGGCCGACCATCAGGATGCGGCCCGCGGCCTCCGCGGCCTCGAACATCGCCTCGGCGTCCGCGGCCGAGGTGGCCACTGGCTTCTCACACAACACGTGGGCGCCGGCCTGGAGGGCCGCGATGGCCTGTTCCTTGTGGTAGGCGTTGGGCGTGCAGACCGAAACGATGTCGAGCTCCACCTCCCGCAGCATCTTCTCCCAGTCGCCGTATGCGTGGGGGATGCCCTCGGTCCGGGCGACGAGGCGCGCGCGCTCCTCCTGGATGTCCGCCACCGCCACGACCTCGACATCCGCCGCGAGGCTCCTCCAGGCGGGGATGTGGCCCGCGGTCGCGATCATTCCTGTGCCGATCACCCCCACCTTGAGTTTCTCTTGCGCCATTGGGCGTCCTCCTTCAGGCGGCCTCGGTTGCCGCCAAGTATAGACGCGGTTGCCGACCAGCGTCAAGGCCCACGACCGCGCCGGGGGCATGAGCCTCGACTGGAGGGAAGCCGGAGGTCAACGGTCGGGAAGGCCGCAGCGGGATGGGCTTTGGCACGCTTTTGTGCACCGTGGCCCTCCAATGCAGGCGAGAAGGAAAAGAATGCCTTGCCAGAGGGCGCGGGCGCTAAGCCTGGGGCGCTTCAGAATGGCGAATCAGAGTCGGCTGGCAGCCGGGGCATTCTTTTCCTTCTCGCCTGGCAACTGATTGCGGCGCAAAAAGCGTGCCAAAGCCCATCCCGCCCCAACCCACTGTCCCCCGGGGCCCAC
>CAYYCI010000611.1:0-2732 GCA_964470215.1 uncultured Planctomycetota bacterium | reverse complement strand
TAACGTCCGCGTCGCAGATGTCGCTTACGGTCGGTGTCCCGAGGTCAACGGCCGTTCCATCGGCGCTCGCCTGCTCGACCTCGATGTTCGCCGGAGGCGTGATCGTCGGTGGGGTCGTGTCGACGACCGTCACCTTTTGGGTTGCCTGGGCGAAATTGCCGGCGTCGTCTGTGGCCGTCCACGTGACGATTGTCACGCCCAGGGGGAAGAGCGCCGGAGCGTCATTCGTAACGGTTGGGTCGGGGTCGTAATCGTCCGAGACCGTGGGGTTTCCGAGGCTAATGGGTGTGCCGTCGGCGCTGGTCTGCTCGACCTCCAGGTCAGGCGGCGCGGTGATGCTCGGCGCGGTGGTGTCCTGAGCAAGCAGCGTTCCGCTCGAGCCGACGATGGCCACGGGGGTGCCCTGGTCGGTCCCCGAGGGGTTGATTATCTGGACTTCCCACGTGTCGCCGAGAGAAGCGCCCGAGGGGATCGTGGCCTGGACAGTGCCAATCCGGACGGTTCCGGTGATGGCGGGCGCGATGTCGGTCAGCCAGGCGACCAGCACCGTCCCCGGCGGGATTTCGCCAGAGGTCTGGTCGTTGTCGTTGATGTCAGGTGAGGGCAGCGCCGGATCGGGGACAAACGTGACGGTGCCCACGCCCGGGGCGGCACCGGTCGGCGAGATGGTGCAATTGAACATCAAAGTGGTGAGTTGAACGCCGGGCCCGAGCGTGAGGGTGAGCGGAATTTGAACCGTCTGGCCCGGTAGGTCGGTGGCGCTTCCTGCCGCCAGGGCGTTGTCGGACGAAGCCGGAAAGGCACCGCCACCCGCCGATTGAGGTGCAGCCGAGACCACCACGCACTGAGAAACGGGAGCCCCCGACACCCTGCCCCGACTATCGAGCCGACGGATGGTTACCGTGCAGGCGTTGCCAGCATGGGCTTCCCGCGGAATGACAAAGGACAGAGCACCAACGAACCGCTCGCCGAATGAGCCTTTCTTGATGCGGACGACCAGGCGCCCGTTGTCGCCCTGCTCGCAAACCTCCGAACCCCGGAACCACGACGCTGGATGGAACTGAAGATTGCGGACCCCAGCCGCCCCCTGACGCTCGGGGACGATGACGCACTCGAGGGCGACCACTCCTCGCAGGTCGGGCAGCCACACCGGCACGAAAGCCACGGGACCCGCAGGAGCCGAGGCGTCTAACATTTGCACGGCCACGCGCTTCGGGGACAGTTGCTCGGCTGAAACCGAGTCGAGCGACCAGTGGCGGGAACGCTTGCAGCCAGGGCGAGAGCATAGGAAAGCCGTCAACAAAACAAGCGCCAAGCCCAGGACGACAGAGCGCGTCGCTCGACGATTCACCGCCGGGTCTCCGTTTCCTCGGGGTCTTGCCCCCGCCGAGGCCTCCTCACAAGCATAATTTTAGTCGCCAAGTGCCCAAATTTCAATAACTTTCTCGTGCAGGACCCGCGCACAAGCGGCGGCGAGCCCCGAGGTTGCGGTGAAGCAGGCAGTGGTCAAAGGAGCGAGCGTGGCTTGACAAAAGGGGGAGCGGTAGTACAATTCCGCCGAACGTAACACGCAGGAAGGAGAAAGTGTCGTGTGCAGAAAGATGTTGCTCGTCGGAGTCATGGTCCTGGTCGCTTCGGGCGCGAGGGCACACTTCCAGGTCATCTTGCCTTCGACCGACATCGTGACGGCCGAGGGGCCGAAGACGCTTACCCTCGAGGTCGTCTTCACCCACCCGATGGAGATGGGGCCGGTGATGGAGATGAGCGAGCCGCGCCAGTTCGGCGTCATGGTCGCCGGGACCAAACACGACCTCAAGCCCTCGCTGCGGAAGAAGAAGGTCCAGGGCAAGACGGTCTACGAATGCGAATACCGCGTGAAGGCGCCTGCTGACTACGTCTTCTACATCGAGCCCGCGCCCTACTGGGAGCCGGCCGAACAGAAGATGATCATCCACTACACGAAGGTGGTCGTTGATGCGTTCGGGGCCGAGGAGGGCTGGGATGCCCTCGTGGGCTTCCCGGTAGAGATCAAGCCGCTGGTCAGGCCATACGGCATCTGGGCAGGGAACGTCTTTCGGGGCATAGTGCTCAAGGACGGCAAGCCGGTCCCATTCGCGGAGGTCGAGGTCGAGTATTACAACGAGGGCAAAAGGGTTGGGATTCCTGCCGACCCATTCGTCACCCAGGTCATACGCGCCGACGCGAACGGGGTGTTCACCTATGCGATGCCACGGGCAGGCTGGTGGGGTTTCGCCGCGCTGGTGACGGCCGACGAGAAGATGCGCAGTCCCGAAGGCAAGATGGTCGAGGTGGAACTCGGCGCTCTGATCTGGGTGAGAACCGTCGAGATGAAGTGAAAGCGAGCGGGCGAAGCCTACCGACCCGCGATGGAATCGGCCGTGGGCCGACGCCACGGCGCCTTTTCGGACCGACATGGGGTAGACGGATTTTGCCCGGAGGCGCGATCATGGTAGCATGTTTTCCAATAGCGTAGCACAAGGAGCGGCCCCGTGCACATTTCAGAGGGGGTCCTCAGCGCGCCGGTCCTCGCCGGAGGGGCGGCGTTGGCTGTCGGGGGACTGGCGCTGGGGCTCAGAGGCCTCGAGGCCGAACGGGTGCCGCGGATTGCGATCCTCTCGTCCGCCTTCTTCGTCGCCTCGCTCATCCACCTGCCCGTCGGGCCGTCGAGCGTTCACCTGGTGCTCAAAGGCCTGGTGGGGGTCGTTCTGGGG
>CAYYCI010000610.1:0-2733 GCA_964470215.1 uncultured Planctomycetota bacterium | reverse complement strand
GGCCTTCCAGGTGTCGTGTGGGTCGTTCGGGCCGGAGGGATGGAGGCGCAGGCTCCGCATGACGACGTCTGCGGGCAACGGCGCGCCTGGGCGATGTTTGACTTGGGAGACCACCTGCCAGAGCGGCTTCGTGGCGGACAAAGCGGCGGTTGCGGTGGCGAGCACGCCGAGGCCTGCGGCGAACCTCGCCAGGGGACGGGTGTGCAAGGCCCCTCTCCTATCGGGCGCCGAGGTGGCTGGCGGGCGCAGCGGTCACTTGCGGCTCGCGGGCCCGCCGAGGGAGGGGCCGGTCGGGATGTTGCCGCGAATGACCGGGTTGCCCATCAGCTCGTATTCGCCTTTCTCCGGCAGGAAGATGATGGTGTCGGCCTCCCCGCAGCCCTTCGCGCGCCAGAGGCGTGGCCTTGGCTTTCCCTCGGCGCCCTTCATGGTGATCCGCCCGGTGCGCAGGTCATAGACGGCGGTCTCGCAGGTCGCCCGCCAGGCGTCGCTGGCCGCTGTGAAATCATGGGGGCGGCCCTTCGGACTGTAGCGGACGTCGGCCACGTTGGTCATCTGGACATCGCCCCTGGCCACGATGCGGACGAAGCGACGGGTCTTCGGGTCCATCTGGCCCTCCATCGTCCGACACACCACCCGCAGGTTGCCCTTGATAACCACCACGTTGCCGGTGAAGGAGAAGCTGCCGGTGTCGGTGTTGTAGGCCACGCGGTCGGCCCAGGCCTTGAGGCGCTCGGGTGCAGAGGCGGGAGGTGCCGCGCCTTGCGCCGCGAGTGCGATGGCGATTCCGATCAGGCGGGAGACCATCGAACGCTCCTTTTCTCGCTTTCGCTTGCCGCCGGCTATTTAATACCAAAGGGGCGGATTTTTCCAATCCCCTCGAGCCCCCCACGGAGCCAGACCACGTCGTGAGCGCATAGATCAGCGTGCTCGGGCGGGATGGGCTTTGGCACGCTTTTGTGCGCCGCGGGCTTCCAATGCAGGCGAGAAGGAAAAGAATGCCCCAGAGCGAGCACGACAACCCCGGCGCGAGGCGTGCCGGAGAACCACGGAGCTGAGTGCGTCAGGCCGAAGCATTCTTTTCCTTCTCGCCTGGCAACTGATTGCGGTGCAAAAAGCGTGCCAAAGCCCATCCCGCCCCGGGCCTGTCGAGCGCAAAACCTCGCGTTTCCCTGCCTCGGGCTACCGGTGGTGGCCGGTCAGGCCGTTTGTTCGGCCCTCCCATCGTTGTGTCCAGACCTGCTCGATCTCTTCGCGCCAGCGTTCGGCCTCGGCCTTCAGTTCGGCGGCCAGGTCGGGATGGCGGTCCTTGAGGTTGGCTCGCTCGGCGGGGTCGTCGTCGAGGTTTGCCAGGAAGACGGCATCCTCGGGGGGCGCGCCCTCGACGAGTTGGCCGTTGAGGACCAGTTTCCACGGCCCGCGTCGGACGGCCGTCTGCTTGCCCATCTCCCAGAAGAGTTGCTCGTGGGGGCTCGGCTGGCCGGCGGTGAGGACGGGCAGGATGTCCCTGCCGTCGAGGTCGTAAGCCGAAGGGTCGCCGCCGGCCGCCTTCAGGAACGTGGGGAAGATGTCAATTGCCGCCCCGACCTCCCCGATTGTTTGGCCTGCGGGGATTCGCTCTGGCCAACTCATCAGTGCTGGCATGCGGATGCCGCCCTCGAAAAGACTGAACTTGTGGCCTTTCAGTCCCGCGGTCAAGCCGCCGTAGTAGGGGTCGTGGGAACCGTCGAGCCAGTTGCGGGTCTCGCGCGAGGGACCGTTGTCGCTCTGGAAAAAAATGAAGGTGTCCTGTCGGAGGCCCAGGCGCTCGAGCGCGGCCACGATGGCCCCAACGCTGTCGTCCATCGCGGCCAGCATGGCGGCCATTATCCTGCGGTCGGGCGGGAGATCGGGGAAGCGGTCAATGTGTCCACTGGGGGCGTGCATCGGGTAGTGTGGCGCGTTGTAGCCCACGTAGAGGAAGAACGGCTCGCCCGACCTGGCGAACTCTTCGATGTAGGCCACAGCGCGCTCGGTGATCAGGTCGGTGAAGTAGACCCCGTTGCGCCAGACCTCGCGGCCATCGTCCCAGAGGTCGTGGACGGGGTCGACGCCGCGTCCCATCTCCCAGTAGAAGATGTGGGAGTAGTAGTCAATGCAGCCGGCGAGGAAGCCGAACCAGTGGTCGAAGCCGTGGTGGTGGGGCCTGGCGGCCTCGGCCACCCCCAGGTGCCACTTGCCGACCAGCGCCGTGCGATATCCGAGGGTCTTCAGGGCTTTGGCAATCGTGGGCGTCTCCTGCGGCAGCCCGGTCGCCTGGCGATGGCCGGCCAGAATGGAGCGAACCCCCGCCCTGATGGGATAGAGGCCCGTGAGGACCGAGGCCCGCGAGGGCGAACAGACGGGGGAGTTGGAGTACCAGCTGGTGAACCTCGCGCCCGAGGCGGCCAGGGCGTCGAGGTTGGGCGTCTTCAGGTCGCTGGCGCCCATGCACCCCAGGTCCCCGTAGCCCTGGTCGTCGGTGTAGAAGATGACGAAATTCGGCCGGTGAGTCTGTTTGTCGGGCATCGTCTCACTCCTGCGGGAAGGCACACGCCCACCGATGGTAGCGGGCCACCCCGCCCTCGTCAACCGCGAGCGTGGCTTGTCCGCTGCGTAATAGTGCGCCGGGGCTGTTGGGCTTTGGCACGCTCTTTGCGCCGCAATCACCGGCCAGGCGAGAAGGAAAAGAATGCCTTGACTGGCTGCCAACCC
>CAYYCI010000609.1:0-2735 GCA_964470215.1 uncultured Planctomycetota bacterium | reverse complement strand
CCGTGGCCGACGCCCCTGCCCTCCCCCATTGCGAGCCAGTGCCCCCAATGAGGGGGTAGCCATCCAGTCCCAGAACGCAGGTCGGGGGCAAGGTTCGGAAGGCGGTTAGCGTGACTAGCGTTTCTCCATGTTCATCTGGGGCTGCAAATCGCGGGCCGAGACGGCCTGCCTACAGGCGCCTTGTGCCCGGGCGGCTCCCTCGGGTCATCTGGCAGATGCAGATGAGATCGGGGCTGCGGCCAGTCCTGCGCGGGGGTGGTTGCCTGGGTTTTTGGTTGTGGGTTTCGCGGTTTCTCGGGGGGTCTTGTAGGCGGGGCGTCTCGCCCCGCGCGATTTGGGATTATTCTTCGCGTTCTCTCTGTGTCCTCTGCGTCTCTGCGGTTTGTTCTTCCTCGGGGGGCGGCTCGTCGCAGCCGGCGCGCAGTTGGCGCTCGGCATCCACGGGGCCGCGGTTGATCGCTCGCTCGGCCTTGAAGAGTTTTTCCTTGAGCGCTTCGTCGTCGGTGGCCTTGCGGAGTTGACGGAGGAGTTGGATGGTCATGCGGAGGGTGCGGATGATGTCGCCCTCGGCGGCGGTGGTGAAGGAGGCGAGGTCGGCGAACTCCGCGCCGCGGCTCCACGCCAGGACGGCCATGCCGAGGCCGAAGTCGAGTTTGCGGACCGGGTCGGCCACCCCGAAGTGGCGTTCGAGTTTGTAGATGTTGCGGACGACGCGCTCGGCTCGCTTGCGGATGCCTCCGAGGAGTTGTCGTGGCGGGCGCCTCTGGCGCTGGCCGCGCCGCGCCTCGTGGACTATCGCGCTGACCAGGACGTTCAACCCGTCGGGCCTCAGGTCGTGGAAAATGCCCTCGTGGTAGAGTTCGGCCAATTGGAGTTCGTAGCCGGGAATCCGAGCGGCGAAGCGGCCTCGCTGGGTGAGCCTGCGGCGCCCGATGTAACCCAGCGTGTGAAGGACCTCGAGGCGGCTCTGAACCTGTTGGCGGAGTCCCGGATGGCGCCGCCCTCTGCGGCGATGGCGCTGCTGGTAGGCCGCGAAAGAGCGGTCGCAGACCTCGAAGAGGCGCTCGCCCCAGCGCCCGTAGAGGTTCAGGATGCTGGCATATGAGAGGTTGAACTGGCTTTCGATCGGTTCGGGCTTTCCCGCCACCACCCGCTTGACCCCCTCGAAGGTAACCTCGTCGGTGTCCACGCGGGCATAGACGAAGCCGCGCTCGTCCATTCCGCGGCGGCCGGCTCGGCCGGCCATCTGCTGGTACTCGCGGCAGCGCAGGTAGCCGAAGTGGGTGCCGTGGTATTTCTCGATCGAGTCGAGGACCACGCTCTGGGCGGGCATGTTGACCCCGAGGGCGAACGTCTCGGTGGCGAAGAGGAGTTTGACCAGGCCGGTGGTGAACAGGCGCTCGACCACCTCCTTGAGGGTGGGGAGCATGCCGGCGTGGTGGAAGGCGACCCCGCGGCGGACCAGTTCGCCCAGGAGGACCGCGCTTGGCTCGCCGGCCACGTCGAACCGCTCGACGAGTTGGTCGAACAGGCGCCCGACGCGGCGCGCCTCGGCCTTCGTGAGGAGACGGCGGCCGGCATTCGCCTCGGCCCGCTGCTCACACAGCCGGCGGTTGAAGCAGAAGTAGAGGCAGGGGAGGCGCCCCTGGCGTTCGAGCATGTCGATGAGCGCCTCGGAGCCGAGCCTTCGCCTGCGGACGATGCGGTTGCCGCTGGCGAGGTCGCGGGTGAGTTTGTGGAACGAGCCGAGGCCGTGGAGGCCGTAGCCATCGGCCCAGATGTGGTGGTCGAGGGGCACTGGCCGTCTCTCCTCGACGACCACCTCGACCGCCCCGTCGCGGACCCCGCGCATCCAGCCGGCCAGTTCCTCGATATTGGGCATGGTCGCGCTCAGACACACGAACCTGATCCCCGGCGGGGCGAAGATCACGCTCTCCTCCCACACCGTGCCGCGCTCGTGGTCGTGGATGTAGTGGAACTCGTCGAAGATTGCGAACTCGACCGGGGCCAGGCGCTCGGGGTCCTCCAGGAGGGTGTTTCGGAAAATCTCGGTCGTCATGATCATCGCGGGGGCGCGGTAGTTGATCGAGACGTCCCCGGTCAGGATGCCGATCTTCCCCGGGTAGCGGACCGAGAAGTCGCGGAACTTCTGGTTCGAGAGGGCCTTGATCGGCGCGGTGTAGACCACCTGTTTGCCGCGCCGGAGCGCTTGCTCGATGGCATACTCGGCGATGAGGGTCTTTCCCGCCCCGGTCGGCGCCGCCACGATCACCGAGTGGCCGCGCTCGAGGGCCTCGATGGCGCGCTCCTGGAACGGGTCGAGGGTGTAGCCCGCGTATTTCATGCCAATCACGGCTCCCTTCGGTAATATCTATTCTAGCCCACGGCACATCTATGAGGAAACCCGGGATGGCAGCGCGCCGGGGATGTGGGCTTTGCGGACGAGCATGGCCACCCAGCTGGCCGAGGGGGGTGGCCCCGTCGTAGAAGTCCTTTTGCCTCACCACCGGGAGGCGCTCGCCATCGTCGGGGGTGAAGAACAGGGCGCCGCCCTCGGCATCCCAGAAGTGGGCCAGGAGTTGTTTCGTCAGGTCGAGCGCCTCTCGTGGATAGCGCAGGTCGAAGGTCGTCTGGTAGAGTTCCAGGAGGCCCCGGGCCAGGAAGGCGTGATCGTGGGCGTTTGCGAGGATGGCGGCCTTGCTTGGCCAGCGCGCGGCATCGGCGCCCTTGACAGG
>CAYYCI010000608.1:0-2746 GCA_964470215.1 uncultured Planctomycetota bacterium | reverse complement strand
GCGCCCCCCAACCCCCCTGCCCCGTCCCCGACCCCAACCATCCCCCCGACTGGACCCGCATTCGGGTCGGCTAAGCCACCAGCCACGAGTCTCGCCGGGCGCGTTCTCCGGCGCTCCGACCGGACGGCGCAGCCTGCTGTCCACGCGCCAGGGAGGGTGTGGATGAACGCAGGCAAGCCTGCTGAGGCTATGTTTGACGGGGCGACCGGGGCGGCCTATAATCGGGCCTGAAATGGATACGAACGAGGCGGTCGGCACGATCCACTTCGCAGATAACCTCACGGTCTTGAGGCAGCTGCCCGCTGAGTCCGTAGGCCTCGTCTATATCGATCCGCCGTTCAACACAGGGAAGGTTCAGCAGCGGACACGGGTCAAGACGGTCCGGTCCGAGAGTGGGGATAGGGTGGGGTTTCAGGGACGGTGCTACCGGACAGTCCGAGTGGGAACGAGGCGTTTCAGCGATTTCTTCGACGACTACCTGGGGTTCCTGGAGCCGCGGCTGGTCGAGGCGCGGCGTGTACTGGCGACCCACGGTTCGCTCTATTTGCATCTCGATTACCGGGAGGTCCACTACTGCAAGGTGTTGCTCGACGCGATCTTTGGCCGCCAGGGGTTTCTCAACGAGATCATCTGGGCGTATGACTACGGGGCGCGCACTCGCCGAAAGTGGCCTCCGAAACACGATAACATCCTGGTCTACGTCAAGGACCCGAAGCGATACGTGTTCAATCACGAGGACATCGAGCGCATCCCGTATATGGCGCCGGGCCTCGTGGGTCCGGAGAAGGCGGCTCGCGGGAAATTGCCGACCGACACGTGGTGGCACACCATCGTGGCGACCAACGGGCGGGAGAAGACGGGTTATCCCACTCAGAAGCCTCTGGGAATCCTCAAGCGCATCGTCCAGGCGTCTTCGCGGCCCGACGACGTGGTGTTGGACTTCTTTGCTGGCAGCGGCACGACCGGCGCGGCGTGTCTGGTTCTCGGCCGCCGTTTCATACTCGTTGACAACAATCCGGAGGCCCTCGAGGTGATGGCCCGGCGTTTCGACGGGGTTTCGGGGATTCGTTGGGTCGGCTTCGACCCCAAGCCCTTCCAGGAACGAGAAACACAGGGCTGCCTTCTTGTCTAGCGCCTACCGGGCCGCGCGAGAAGAGCACGGCAGCGCTGAATTGCCTCTCCACTCGGCCATACCTCAGCCGCATCGAACCCGGTCTTTATTACCGAGGCGATTTCTGCTATAGAAGTGGGGCCGGGCGAGGGGTCCCGGTTTGTGGCCTTGCGGGAGAGCGAGATGAGAAAACGATCGGCCGGCGGGCGGCGGTTGCGCCTCGAGCCCCTCGAGCCGCGTCTGCTGCTCAATGTGTCGCTGGTCCCAGGGGAGTTCACGTACTTCGATATCAGTGGCGCGGGCGCGAACGACGACGTGCCCGACCCGGGCGATCTCTTCGTCGGCCTGGGCGACGGGACCACCGCGGGGGTCTCGATCACGCTGGTCGAGAGCAACCTGGGAAACTCCGCGCCGACCGAACTGCGCATCCAGGGCACCGGCGGGGCCGACACGGTCGAGATTTTCTTCAACGCCAGCCCGGGGGTGGTGCTCAACTATAGCGGCGGGAGTTACGCCCTCGATGTCCATCACGAGTCGGTGACCTGGAACTCGGCCAGCGGTGCGCTGACGGGGAACGACTCGGCTCTCAACGCGGGCAGTTATGTGGCGGCCGGCCCGGCTCTGGCGGCGGCGGCCGCCGACGTGGTCGCAGGTGTTAGCGGGGACCTGCCGACCTTCAGCCTCAACCGCACGGCTCAAGGTACCCTCGCCCAGGTCTCCGGCCAGATCGTCAGCCACGGGGCCGGCGGCGCGGGCAACTTCACCACCAATGCCCCGGCGGTGAACCTGACGATTGACGTGAATGGGTCGGGGAGCCTATCGGGCGCGACCGGGAACGTCTCGGCGCCTTCCTGGAACGGCGGCGGAATCTCCGCCGACGCCATCGGCGCCCTCACGATCACCACCGGCGATCTGGCTGCCGGGACGTTCACCAGTGCGGGAACCATTGGAAACATCACCGTCGCGGGGAACCTCGGGGCAAACATCACCGCCGGCGGCGACACCGGAACCCTCGCCGTGGGGACCGGGGGAACGGGCAATCTCTCTGGCACCATTGCCATCGGCGGCTCGCTCCCCTCGGCCTCCGTGGCGGGGGCGGTCTCCGGTTCGCTGACCACAGCGGGCAATATGGGCGACCTGGCCCTCGGCTCGGTCGCGGCGAGCGGCTCGATCCAGAGCGGCGGCTCGGTCGGCCAGGTCAACACGACCGGCGACCTGCTCGGCGACCTGGCCGCCGCCACCACGGTGGGCGACATGAGCGTCGGGGGGGACGTGGGCTCCAACGCCGACCTCTCCGCCACGACGTTCGGGGACTTCTACTGCGCGGGCAACTACGACGGCACCCTCACCGGCGATGCGATCGGCACGATCGAGGTCGGAGGGGATGCCGGCGGCGACTTCCTCATTGACGGTAGCATCAGCCAGCAGGTGCTCATCTGGGGCGACTTCAGCGGCATCCTCCAGGCCACGGGGGGCGACATCGCGAACGTCGAAGTCCACGGCTCGGTCCTCTACGTGGATGCCTCGAACTATGGGCAAATCCTCGCCACGCGCTCCGGGGGTGCCGGCGGGGCGATCGGGAACGTGGACATCCTCGGGGCGTTCGCGGGGACCATCTCCGCCCTCGGGGGCGAC
>CAYYCI010000607.1:0-2748 GCA_964470215.1 uncultured Planctomycetota bacterium | reverse complement strand
TCGCAGAGACCGCCGGGGTCGAGGGCCGCGGCTCCTACTACGACCAGGCGGGCGCACTGCGCGACATGGTCCAGAACCACATCATGCACATCCTGGGCCTTGTGGCGATGGAGCCGCCGAACAGCCTCGACCCCGACGCCATCCGCGACGAGAAGGTCAAGCTCCTCCGCTCCCTGAGGGCGATGCCAAGGGTGTGTGTGGGGGAGGGCGTGGTCCGGGCACAGTACGGCCCAGGGCGCCTCGGCGGCCAGAGCGTCCCGGGCTACCTCGACGAACCCGGCGTCGCTCCCGATTCGACGACCGAGACCTTCGTCGCACTGAAACTCTTCGTGGACAACTGGCGGTGGTCCGGCGTGCCGTTCTACCTGAGGACCGGCAAGCGGATGGCGGCGCGGGTGACCGAGGTTGACATTCACTTCAAGGCCGTGCCGCGCGTCCTCTTCAACCGCTCGCCCGACGACCCGATAGACCATAACATCCTCGCCTTACGCATCCAGCCCAACGAGGGCATCTGTCTGCGCTTCGAGGTCAAGCGCCCAGGGGCGGGGGTGGTCGTCGAGCCGTACATGATGGACTTCGGCTACGCCGAGAGTTTCGGCACCTCGCCGCCCGACCCCTACGAGCGGTTGCTTCTGGACGCCGCGCTGGGCGACCCCACCCTCTTCACCCGCAGCGACGAACTCGAGGCGGCATGGGAGTTTCTCGACCCGATCCTCGAGGGCTGCGTCCCAGGCCACCACAGGCTTTCGCAGTATCCTGCCGGCTCTTGGGGACCACCAGAGGCCGACGCTCTCATCGAGCGCGACGGGCGCCAGTGGAGCCTTCTCCCCCGGCCCTTCCGCCAAGCCGGAAAGAAAAAATCCCAGGAGGGCAAACGATGGAGAGGATAACGAAAGCGCTAACTGTGTTGCTGACTTTGGCGGCCGTTGCCCTTGCCGCCGAGCTGGAGCCGTTCAAGGTAACCACCACGCTCTCGGCCACAGAGGTGCCTGAGGGCGGCACCCTCGACCTCGTGATCCGATTCGACCTCGCCGACGGCGTTCATCTCTACAAGGACAAGATCGAGTTCACCTGGGACGAGTTGAAGGGCGCGGTCCGGGAGGCCGTCGAAAAGCCAAAGGGCCAACTCGTCCCCGACCCCGCCTCCCTGGAGCCGGGGGCCAGGCTCGAGGCCTACGAGGGCTCGGCCGAGGTGCGAGTCAGGTTAAAGGCCACCGGCTCGCCAGGCGAGAAAATCATCCTGAAGGGCAAGGTTGGCTATCAGGGCTGCACCGACACGATGTGTTACCGCCCGATGAAGACCCCGTTCGCTCACGAGGCCACCATCACAGCTGGCACCGCGGCCCCGACCAAGGCCGTCGAGCCCGAGACGCCACCCGCCGCCGAGGCGCTCAGCCCCGGCTCCATCCTCGTAAACATCCTCAAGGCCCTCCTCTGGGGTTTCGCGATAAGCCTCACGCCTTGCATCTATCCGATGATCCCGATAACCGTGGCGGTCGTGGGTGGGCGACAACGGACACGCCTCCAGGCACTCAGCCGCACCGCGCTCTACATCCTGGGCATCGCCATCACCTACGCGGTCCTCGGCCACCTGGTGGCCACCGCGGGCGCCTCGGTCCGCAACGCCTTCCAGTCCCCGTGGCTCCTCGTGCCGGTGGGAGCGATCTTCGTTGCGCTCGCCCTGAGCATGTTCGAGGTCATCAGCATCCAGGCGCCTCAGTCATTGGGCAAACTCGGCGACGGCCTCTCCGGCCGCGGCGGCCTCCTCGGCGTCTTGCTCCTCGGGGTGGTCAGCGGGGTGGCGGTGGGGCCGTGTGTGGCCGCGCCGCTCGTCGCACTCCTGGTCGAGATAGGTCGAATCGGCAATCCCGCCCTCGGCGCCGCGATGATGTTCACCATGGCATGGGGCATGAGCCTCTTGCTACTGGTCGCCGGCGTTTCCACGGGGCTTCTGCCCCGCGCGGGAGCGTGGATGGTGTGGGTGAAGAAACTCTTCGGGTTCGTGCTCCTGTGGGCCGCGCTCTACTTCGTGCGGCCGGTCGTCGGCGAGACGGCCTACTGGCTGGGGAGCGCCGCGGTGGTGTTGGCCGGCGCGGTTTTCCTCGGCCTCACCGACGCCATCGGCCCACAGGCGACGTTCAAGGAGCGGCTCAGGAGGTTCGCCGGGCTGGTCGCCATCTTCGCCGCAGCGGGGCTGGCTCTCAACGGCTTCTGCGAGAGCGGCATGGGCCTCGGCTCGCCAGCCGTCGCGCCCCAGGCCGCAGCGGCCTTCCGCGAGGGCGACATCGAGAGCCTGGACGCCGCGCTCGGCAAGGGCAAACCCGTCCTGCTCGATTTCACCGCCGACTGGTGTGGCTACTGCAAGGTGCTCGATCGCACGACGTTCTCCCATCCGGCCGTGATCGCCGAACTGGCGCGTTTCGAGGCGTTCAAGGTCGACGTGTCGACCAGCGCGGGGCGGGAACTCGTCCGACGCTACGACGTCCCAGGCCCGCCCTTGATCCTGGTCCTCGACTCCGGCGGCAAACAGGTGGCCAGGCTGACGTACGAGGAGGCGAAGGAGCCGGAAGCCGTGGCCGAGTTGCTGCGAAAGGTCCAGTGAACGCCTCAGACTATGAAGGAAACCCGTCGGTGGGCCTTAAAGGAGCCGGGGCTGTGGGCTTTGGCACGCTTTTGTGCACCGTGGGTTCCTAATGCAGGCGAGAAGGAAAAGAATGCTTTGCCGAAAGAACGCAAGGCGCTTGGTGC
>CAYYCI010000606.1:0-2774 GCA_964470215.1 uncultured Planctomycetota bacterium | reverse complement strand
GAATCGCCTAGTTCTCCCCTCCCAGACACACGACGCTGCCATCCATCGTGGTCAGGTAGAGGCGGCCGTCGGCAGCGGCCATGCCGTCCCAGGCCGGTGGGGAGTCGAGTTTCAGACTGGCCAGTCGCTTGCCGCTGGCTCCGTCGACGCTCCAGAGCATGGCGCCGCGCTTGCCGGCCAGGGCGGCATCCTGCTCGGCCAGGCGGCGCTGCGTTTCCTCCTCGAGGTAGTGGTCGAAGGCGTTCTCCTCGTCGAGGGTTGCTGGCGGTCCGGCGATGAAGAGCCTCTGGCCTGCGAGCACCATCGCTCGGACGACGAGGGGGATTTCGACCGACCAGCGATAGACGATGCGCCGCGGCCTGGGTCTGGGCTTGCGCTTCCTGGCCGGCTGGCGCGCGCCGAGGGTGGCCAGCTCGAAGTGACGGCTGGCCGCGAACAGGTGGTACTTCAGCGGCGTGGACCAGCGGAAGTATTCGGGTCGCCGGCCGTAGCCGTAGACGCTGTCGCCATCCACGGCCAGGATTCGCCCGGCGGGGGCGAAGTGGCCGGCCTGTGGCCAGCCGCCCGCGCCGCCGAGCGCCACGCGGCCATATATCCAGTAGGAGCGGTGGAACCACGAGCCATCGAGGAATCCGCCGGCGGTGGCGAACAGGTGGGTGTCGGGGCCGCGTTGCTTGTCGAGGATCGCGCGGTCGGGCGTGATGATCGCGAGGCGTTTGCCGTTCAGGTCGAACTTCTGTGAGCGGAGGTAGAGGAACTTGCCGTCGCTGGAGAGGATGTCGGGGAGGGCGGGGGGCATGTTGAGGCCCTTGAGCCGAACCTGGAAGTTCTTGCCGGACTCGGGATCGCGGTCGTCGAGGACGGTTTGGGACAGCAGGCGACCGCTTTCGGCCTCGAGGCGCACGAGCCGCATGCCGCCGTCGAGGAACAGCGACCGCCCGGCCAGGCAGCAGGCCACGCCGTCTTGAACCAGGACGGCGCCACTGAGCGGCCAGACCGACTCGATCTGTTCCCAGGCCATCAGTCGGCGGTCGGCCGGGGCGACCAGGTAGCGCCAGGCCAGTTCGCCGTCCCTCGCGCGGAGGCAATACAGATAGCCGTCGGCACAGCCGAACAGGACGCGGCCGCGGTAGAGCGTGGGCGGGGAGTCGATCCTGCCTCCGGCGGTATAGGCCCAGAGGGGCTTTCCAGTGGCGGCGTCGAAGGCGTGGATCGTGTGGGCGTCCTTCTCGGCCACGTATAGGCGGCCATTGGCGATGACGGGTGCCGAGAGGTTCCGGCCCACCTTCCGCCGCCAGGCGATGCGCAGGGCGGCGGGGACCGCCGCCTCGGTGTGGCCGCTGCGGAACGGGTCGCGGCGGTAGGTTGGCCAGTCGCCCGGCCGCCCCGGTTCAGCGGGCACGTCGTCGTAGGCCGGCCCTTTCTCGAGCCTGTTGGCGGGCGGCTTTATGGGCGAGGAGCGCGCCGCCAGGGCGTTGAAGCCGAAGAGCTTGGCCTCGATGTAGCAGGCGCAACTATGCATCGGCGCATAGACGAGGCCGTTGGCGGGCATGATGCCGTAGAGGCAGCCCCCGCGGACCCAGTGGTGACACTCCCAGTGCTTCTTGCGGAAGTCCACGAACTCGATGCCGGTGCGGGATGTGAGGATGTAGTTGACCGTGGCCTTGGAACGATAGCAGCGATGATGGAACCAGTAGGTCTGGACGTCGGGCGGGAACTGGACTCTGACCTCGCCGGTCCTGGGGTCGCGGCCGGTGAAGACACCGGAGAGGCGGCCGTTGGCGATTTCGCCCGCCCACACCAGGCCGTCAATCACCATGAGGTCTTCGGGAGAGTTGTGGCCGGAGGGGGGATGGGGAGCGTTCCAGAGGATTTTCCCGTTGCTGGCCCGCAGACCCCACATCTTCCTGTCGCCGCCGGAGAAGAGCACGAGGTCTCGATAGAGAATGAGGTTCGGCCCGAAGCAGGTGGGGATGGTCTTCATCCCCGAGACCGGGTCGGAGGCCCAGAGCCTCTTGCCGCTGCGGGCGTCGAGACCGATGATTCGCTGCCCGTCGTAGAAAGCCAGCCGGCGGCCGTCGCAGGCCAGAGTGCACTGGACGACCGGACTGGTGAAGTCCCAGACCCTCTTTCCCGTCTTCGGATTTATTGCCACGACCACCCGGGGCTTGCCGTCCCACGCCCACTCGGCGCGGACGCGCGCCTTGGCCTGGCCGACGCTGCGGTTGATGGGCTTGAAGGGCTTCCAGCCCGGGCCGCGATTGACCAGCGCATAGACCAGGCCACCGGCGGCGATGATCTCCTCGGTGGCCTTGGTGTCCTCGTAGGTCGCGAGCGTCTTGCCCGTGCCTGCGTCGAGGCAAGAGAGCGGCGCCTTGAGGCCCAGCGGCACGTAAACCCTGTCGCCGACGGCCACCAGGCGGCGGGTCAGTTGTGTCGGGCCGCTCTTGAATGGCCAGAGGTTGGTGTGCCAGGTTGGGATTCGGCGCTTCCACAGGATTGTGCCGTTGAAGGCATCGCGAGCGACGAGCGCCCAGTGGGATGGCAGCATGATCGAGGCGCGGGAACCCTCGTCAATGATGTAGAAGAGTCGCCCGTTGGCCGAGACGAGCGCGCTCATCGAGGCCATGCGGTCGTGGTGGCGCGACCAGCGGGGGCTGCCGACCCATCGCAAGTGCCTCGGCGGGCCGACCAGCGTGTCGCGGCTCACCGGGTTGTTGGTCGCGTCGTGGAGGTAGTGGGTCCACTCGTCCATTTCGCTCGGGCGGGGCTTG
>CAYYCI010000605.1:0-2778 GCA_964470215.1 uncultured Planctomycetota bacterium | reverse complement strand
CCCGCCAACCTCGCGACACTCCTGACCACCGGCGCGGACCCTGCCCCGGCCGGCCTCGAGGCGCAGATGCTTCACGCAGCGGCCGTTCAACGCGCTGCCGAGCGATGGTTCCTCGATGGCTCCGGCGGTCTTGTCTGGCAACTAGACGAGCCAGTCGCGGGAGAATCTCCCGCGCTCGTTGACGCCTCCGGCCTTCCCAAGGCGGCCTTCTACGCCCTGAAACGCCTGGCGGGAGACGTGGTAGTCGTGGCCGATTTCTGGGATGGGCTGCCGGCGAGCCTGAAGGCTGACGCGACGCTCCGCGGCGAGGCATGCGTCCTCAGCCGGGAGGCCGGCCTGGCAGGCGCCACCGTCCGGGCATCGGTCCTGGAGCCTTCGGCCGGGGTCCTGGCCACCTGGCGGGCAACGTTCGACGCGCCCCAAGGGGTGGTCGCGCGCCCACTGGCCTTCGAGTGGCGACCGAAGCGCTCGCTGGCTGGCAAAGTGTGTTTCCTCCACCTGAACGTCGAGGCCTCGGACGGCCGGCGGCTCGCCTCGAACCTCTATCCGCTCCCCATCGAGGAGGACTCCGGGCAATTCCGACCGATCCGCGTGGCCTGGCTGACCAATCGGCCTTTGGGTCCACTCGCCGACGTGGGGTTTCGCAGGAGGGTCGGCCTGGAGATTCGCCGGCCGCTCGTTGACCCCGAGACCACACCCGACGGCAAGATGAGCCTCGACCTCGGGAGCTACGACGTGATCGCACTCGACGCGGCGACCGCGTTGAAACTCTACATCGAGGCCGACATGACCGTCGTCGCCCAGGCGGTGCGAGGGGGTTGCGGTCTGCTCGTCGAGGGGGTCACCCCGGAACTTTGGGAGACCGCGCTCAAGGACCTCCTGCCGCTGCGCGCCCCGGGCCTCTCCTCACCGGGCCTTCCGGCCCGGCCCTACGCCGTTGCGGAGACTCACCCGGTGGTTCGCGGGTTGGATTTCACGACCGCGCCCTTGACGAACGCGGGGCCGGCGATGCGCTTGAGCGACGGCGCGCGCCTCATTGCGGCCTTCGACCCCGACCACCCGTTCCTCGCCGAGAAGAGCGCTGAGCGCGCCAGAGCGCTCATTCTCACGAGCACCCAGGTGGCGAACCGATGGGAGGGCGGCCGCGCTCTCTACGCCGCGATGGTCTGCCACCTGGCGGGGGTGTCGGGACCGGAGCGCGAGGCGCGGGTTCGCGAAGCGCAACGCCAGCGACTGGCCTCGCTCGCCGAGTTGTCGCCGGCCCTCGTCAATGCCGAGGCCGAAGACGACGATGGCCGCGTGGCCATGACCTTGACCAACGCCTCGGGGCAATTTGCGCTGATGGTCCACCTCGAACCCGAGTACCCGGACAGGCTTCCGCTGTCGTTCTCCGACAATTTCTTCGCGCTCCTGCCGGGGGAGAGCCGGACGATCTGGGTCGAAACGACCGTTGGCTCGGAGGGCGAGACGCGCCTGTGCCTCGGCGGGCTGAACGTCCCTCGCAGGCCCTTGCCCTGGCGCCTTCGCTCTCGCGGCCACACCCTCCGCCTCCGACGCTGAGCACTGAACACCGCAGTCGAAACAGGAGGAGTTGGTTTCATCATGACTGGACGAGCCATTCTCGCATGCGTTCTCGGGGCCGCTGCCGCCTCGGCGGGCCAGGCGGGGAAAAGCCCCGTGATGGTGTTCATCCTCGCCGGCCAATCGAACATGGAGGGGCAGGCGGTGGTGGACCTCGACCACCCAAAGTACTACAACGGCGGGAAAGGCAATCTCGAACACGTCATGCGCGACCCTGCCAAGGCACATCTCTACGCCCACCTGAAGGACAAGAAGGGAAACTGGGCCGTGCGCCACGACGTGTGGGTGTGGTACAGGACGCCACACGACCTCCGCAAGGGTCCGCTTTCCATCGGCTATGCCGTTTACAGGGACAAGCACCACTTCGGCCCCGAACTACAGTTCGGCCACGTGGTCGGCGACGCGCTCGAAAACCAGGTCTTGCTCATCAAGACCGCCTGGGGCGGAAAGAGCATCTACAAGGACTTCCGCCCGCCCAGTTCGGGCGGACAGGTCGGGCCGTGCTACACCCGCATGCTCGCTCTCGTGCGCGAGGCGCTAGGCAACCTGACGAAATACTTCCCCGACTACGACGGCGGCGGCTACAGGATCGCCGGCTTCGTGTGGTTCCAGGGCTGGAACGATATGGGCAACAAGGCCGCCGTGGCCGAATACGAACAGAACCTTGCGAACCTGATCAAGGACGTGCGGAAGGAACTCGGCCTGCCGAACCTGCCCGTGGTGATCGGCGAGACGGGCAATTGCCGCAACATGACCTTCCGCCGCGCGCAGGCCGCAGTGGCCGAGCGACCCGAGTTCGAGGGCACGGTGGCCTTCGTCCCCACCGCCCAGTTCCTGCGGCCGGCGGAGGAATCGCCCAACGTCGGCCACGGCCACCACTGGTTCGGCAATGCCGAGAGTTACTTCCTCATCGGCGACGCGCTCGGCAAGGCGATGCTGAGGCTGCTGAAGGCTGAAAGATAGCGCGGCCCACGGCGGCTGCCCTCGCGGTTGACACGCGCCGCCAGTCGTCCGCTGCCGCTGCTGAGGATGAGGACATTGGCGAAGGTCATACGTTACTACGGCGTTGACTTCAGCGGGGCGCGCGATGCAGGCCGGCGCGTTTGGGTTGCCACGGCGGTCGCGGACGGAAATCTTTCCCGCGTTGTGGGCCTCCAACGCGGCCAAGAGTTGCCCGGCTCGGCCCGGGCTCGAGAG
>CAYYCI010000604.1:0-2782 GCA_964470215.1 uncultured Planctomycetota bacterium | reverse complement strand
TCGCGATAAGCCGGCGGCACCTCCATCCCGTCCATCAGGAGTTGGTAGTCGTTGAAGACGTCGGCCATCCACTCGTGGGCGACGTCGGTGCCGAAGACGATCTTCTCGAAGGGATGCTTGCCCCCGTGGCCCTGATAGGGGTGGCCGGGCTTGTCCCACCACAAGAGGGAGCGGATGAACTGCGGGGACTTCTTCTTCAAGGTCGAGCCGGAGAGGTCGAACCACAGGTTAGCGTTCCAGCGGGCGCTCATGGTCGCCTCCTCGTACCACGGGTTGCCGAGGTGAGCGCCGATTATCTTCAGCCGCGGGAACCAACGCGCGATGTGGTCGAGGTAGATGGGCCGGCAGCGATTCGAGTCGCGGTCGTCCGGCTCGGTGTCGCGCCGACGCGAGACGATGCCGAGGTGGAACAGGGCGACAAGGCCCCGCTCGCTCATCCGGGCGTAGACCTCGGCATAGGGGCGGCTGTTGTAGTTATCCGCCGGGTTGATGAACTTCAGGCCGCGAAAGCCCCGCTCGGCGAACTCGTCCACCCGCGCGGGCGGGTCCGTGCCGAGGGCGAAGAAGGCGAAAGGAATCAGACGGTCGGGATGGGCCCTGGCGGCCTCGAGCACCGCGTCGTTCGAGTCGCCAGGGAAGATGACCGCCTTGTCAATCCCCAGCGCGTCGCACGTTCGCAGCAGGCTGTCCAGTTCGCCCGGCCGCCCGTGGAAATGGACGTGGCAATCAACCACCAATGCCATGGCTCGACCTCCTTAGCGTTGCGCCGACCAGGCGCTCAGCCCCTGGGCCTGGGGGGCGGAGGCAACTTGAAGGCGTCCGGTGGGAGCAAGCGTCCGCCGTGGAGTTGGCCGTGGTTCTTGAAACGGCTGCGGTCGAGAACCACGGGCGGCTTCTCGTCGTCGAAAGTCAGCAGGAGGTGGGTTCGCGCGTCCACCTTGAGCGTGCGCTCGGGGGTGAAATCCTCGCGGTAGCGGACGCCGTTGGTGATCCTCACCTCGTCAATCCCGCCTGCCCAGAAGGCGCCCGGCTGGGCGTCAATCTGGCGGGCGCCGACCCACAGCGGCTTATCGTCGTAGGAGAGGCGGCAGCGCGTCGGGCTGCGGTGGACGAGTTTGCCGTCGAGGAAGAAAAGCCGGTGCTTCCCATCGAACGCGAGCGCGCAGTGGACCCACCGGCCGACCGGGCACTCGAGCCGCGTGACCACACGGTCGGCCTCGACGTCGTTGCCCGTGGCATAGGCCCACTTGCCTTTCACCACGTAGATAGCGAACGAGCAGGAACTCGTCCAGCCGGCGTTCCTGGCGACGACGGTGAGGTCCTGGGCGTCCGATGGCTGTCGCCAGACCCAGGCCTCGACGGTGAATGTGCGGAGGTTCAGGGAGCGGTTCTTCTGGCGCTGTGGGACGGCGAGGTAGTCGGAGGCGCCGTTGAGGTCGAGCGCGAGGCCGGGGGTGGAGGGAGGCCCTGGTTTTTCCTCGGCGGCCTCGGTAGCCTTTCGCAGGTCGCGCAGCGCCGTGACGAGTTTCGGGTCGGCTCCCCGCTCCGCCGCTTTCTCGAAGGCTTTTTCGGCCTCTTCGGGGTTCGGTTCGGCATCGTAGGTGTAGAAGAGAGCCAGGGCGAGACAGTCGTCCGGCCGGTTCAAACGCAACCGACGGATCGCGAAGTCGAAGAGGTGTTTGGCGGTGAGCTTGCGGACATCGCGCTTTATCTCCCCGACCGGCAGGGCCAGGACCAACTCGGTGCCCTCGAGGCGGGCGATCCTGTATCTCACGCCCTCGACTTTGATCCGCTCGCCGACGCAATCGTTTGCGCCCTCGAGGACGCAACGCCAGAAGAAATCGAGCAGTTTGGCGGCCCGCAGGTGAGGAGCCACTCTCCTGCGGAACTTTTCATCGGGGAAGTCGGCCAGGGCGTCGTTTATGGCGGCCAGAGCCTCGGGATACGAGCGGCGGGCCCAGAGCGTCAGGAGTCTCTCCGTGACGGTCTTCTGGAGACGGTTGCGGCGGGCCTCGAGGTTCTTCTCTCGCGCCGCGATCAGCCCCGCGATCCGCCTCCGCTCGGCGTCGGCCTGTTCGTTGAGGAAATCCACGCCGTAGTCTTTGCCTTCGAGGACCGCTGCGGCCTCTTCGAGTTTGCCTTCGGCGACGAGGGCCTCGGCGCGCTGCTTGTCCTGGTCGAAGTATTCTTTTATGCGAATCTGGCACTTCTCGATGAGCTCGGCCTGCTTGGCGAGGGCCTCCCTGGTTCGCAGGTTGGCCGGGAGTTTGGCCAGTTCGGCCAGGGCCTCGGAGAAGCGGCTCTTGACCAGCAATTCGTCGGCCTTCTTCTGTTGCCGAGCGAAGTGCTCGGCAATAGCCTTGTTGAGAGTCTCGACCACCCGGCGCAACTCCGCCCTGGCAGCCGTCGCGACCTCCTCGTTGCTGTTGACGATGATGTTCTTGAGTCGTTCGATCTGGCTCTGGTAGTCGTCTGGATGGGCGAGGATGAAGTTACGGACCTCGGCGAGGGCGACCCGAACGGCAGCGCTCTCGGTCGGCTTCTCGCCGGTTGCGGGCTTCGTGGCTTGAGAGGTGGTCGGCCTGGCCGGCGGGCGCTGGACAACTGCGCTCGCCGTCTTGGGGTGAGGGGTTGGCGCCGGCATCGGCCGGCGCGTCGAGCGTGAGGTCAGCGCCAGAATCAACACGACGATGGCCACTCCCGCCACCGCGACCGCAGCGGCCAGAGTGCCCATGGAACCGGTCTTTCTGCGGCGGGCCACGGCGCGCCTGGCGGGTCGCCC
>CAYYCI010000603.1:0-2783 GCA_964470215.1 uncultured Planctomycetota bacterium | reverse complement strand
AGCACCGCAGGAGGCTTCTCGAGGGCTCCAGAGGGCGATTTTTCTCTCTCGGGGCACACCTCTCCTATCAGCCTGTCTGCGTGCGGCGACGCACCTGTCTGCGCACGCAGACTGGTTCCCTCGCCAAGTCTAAACCGCCGTGTGTGTCCGTGTCCGTCCGCGCGCGGTCGGAAAGCGGCCACATGGCACACGTCAGGGGGGTTGACAGATCGGGGATTTGCGATATGATCGGGGAGTGGGCGGGACCTGCAAACTCCTGAGCCGTGCGCCGGTTCGTTGCGATGACGGGGGTGAGTTGGTGCGCCGGTCGGGCGGCGGCGGTGGACGTTAACCTCCAGCCCCGTTGGTGCGAAGATTAATTTTACGAAACAAAGCCATTTTGAGCGGCGCCGGGGATCGGGCGAACTAGCCACGGATGAAAACCGATGAATGCGCGCTCCCTTCGTGCCCTTCGTGTGACTTCGTGGATGGCACGGGATTGGTCAGGTGCGTCTCGAGAGGACCTCGCGCTCGTAGGCTGCCACGTCGCGCAACCAGGAGGCGGCGGGGGGAACGTCGGCCCGCAGGCACAGAAAGTCCCACACGGCGCCGAACGGCAACTCGGCCATCGCCTCGGTCAAGGCCAGTTTCTCTGTCCCTCGCCCGCGTTCCTCCAGGCGCTTGAGGATGCCCGCCGGCTCCAGGAGGGCGAAAAGAAGGGCCTTGCGCAACGCCCTGGCGCCGATGACCCACGCCGCCACGCGGTTGATGCTCGCGTCGAAATAATCCAGCGCCCAGAGCACCCGCCCCAGCGCCTTGCCGCGAACGACCTCCTGGCAGACCGCGCGCACCTCGTCGGTGTAGCGGACGACGTGGTCGCTGTCCCAGCGGATGCCACGGCTGACGTGGAGCAGGAGCCGGTCGAGGAACGCAAGGGTGGCCGAAATCTTGTCGGCCACGCTCTCGGTCGGGTGGAAGTGGCCCATGTCGTAGCACAGCACCACGCCGCGCGTGGCGGCGTAGGCCAGGTAGAACTCGTGGGAGCCGACCGTGTAGTCCTCGCAGCCGATGCCGAAGAGTTTGCTCTCGACGCTGTCGAGCACCCGCGGCATCTTCCGCTCGAGAATGGCGTCGAGGGATTCGACCAGGCGCTGGCGCGGCCCCCAGCGGTCGGCCGTCGAGTCCTTGCGCCCATCGGGTATCCAGATGTTGTTGACCGCGCTCGTGCCCAGTTTGCGCCCGAAGTGGCTGGCGATCTTCCGACACGCGACGCAATGGCGAACCCAGAACTCTCGGACCGCCTTCTCGGGGCTGGCGAGCGTCAGCCCGTCCCTGACCATCGGGTGCGCGAAACACGTCGGGTTGAAGTCGAGGGGCAACTTGCGCTCGGCCGCCCAGTCGAGCCAGGTGGCGAAGTGGCGCGGCTGGACCTCGTCGCGCTCGACCCGCCGCCCCCCGGTCTCGGCATACATCGCGTGGATGTTGAAGCGCAGTTTCCCCGGGATGAGCGATGCGGCGAGATCGAAGTCCGCGCGGATTTCATCGCCAGTTCGCGCCGCGCCAGGGTAGTTCCCAGTGGCCTGGAGGCCCCCGGTGTCGAGCGGCTCCTCGTGGGTCTCCAGGCCCGCCACGTCGTCGGCCTGCCAGCAGTGGACCGAGATCGGGATCGAGAGCGCCGTGCGGACAGCACGCTCGGCGTTGACGCCGAGCGCAGCGTAGCGCTCGCTGGCCGCCGCGAAGGCCCGCTCGATCTGCCTCGGAGTGGGAGCGCTGGTCGGATCGCCTTTCTTCCTCGCCATGGCCAACCTCCTTGCTTCGGCGGCATTCTACGCGGCGGCCCCCGGGCGATCAACCCCCGTCGGCGCAGGCCAATGAAGCCGCAGACGGACGCAGACAGACGCCGACGACAAGTCAGGTCCATCTTCCTGTCCTTCGTGGAGAGTCCAGCCGCGCGGACCCCGCTCCCGCATCGGAATGCTTGACAGGGCGCGCGGCGGGGGGTATCTTCGTTGGTGTCCGAAGTTACCACCCTCTCGGAGACGGGGCAATGATAGAGAGAATCCGCATTCGGAACTTCCGCTGCCTGCGCGACTTCGAGGTCAAACTCGGCCCCCTGAACTTCCTCGTCGGCGCAAACAACACCGGCAAGAGCAGCGTCCTCGACGCGCTTTACGTCCTGAGCGAATGCGTGCGGAGGCTGCCGAGTGACGCGATGGGGGGACAGCTTCCGTCCCGCCTGCCGCACATGAGATCGGGGGGTTCGAACCAGCCTGTTCTAATCGAGACCCATCTCAGCCGACCCCATGATGAGTCGGAGACCCGTTCCTCTGCGAGCGCCCGAAGAGCAACCTACACGCTGGCGCTTTTACCAAAGCCGGCGGCGGCACACCCCGAACGACACGAGATTGCCATAGACGAAGAGGCGCTGGAGCTAAGCCCTGCTGAAAAAGCACCAGCCGTGCGCTACGAGCGGGAGCGTTACCCGGGGAATTTCTACATCGTCGCCGGGGAGGAGAAAAAGCCCCAAGGAGCCATCGAGAGCGCGTACGGGACCATACTCTGGAATCTATGGTCAAAGGGCCTACGAGAGACGGCGTGGGTTCGTAAGGCATTGCTCACGACGCCGCGATACAGCCTGGTTCCTGAGAGGATCAAGCAGCCATGCGAGCTCGAACCAGGGACAAAGATGGACGCCGATGGTCATGGTCTGGCTTCGTTTCTGGACTGGCTCAGGGAGGTCGAGCCAGAAAGATTCGACCAGATCCGCAAGACACTGGGCAAACTTGTGGGTGAGGTCACTAACG
>CAYYCI010000602.1:0-2789 GCA_964470215.1 uncultured Planctomycetota bacterium | reverse complement strand
CAAACCCACAAAGGCCGTCAGCCCAGAGACCGAGCGTTACACCGAGACCTACGAGCGAGTGGACGAGACACGCCTCGACGACCCCGACCCCCAACCTGCCGACTACCTGCTGTTCCGTCCGAGGGGCTACCAACCCGAACTGCCGCTGACCCTCACGCTCCGCGTCCCGCTGAACGTCCAACCCCGCCCGTTCACGTATCGCCAGGCGGCCGCGCGGGCGCGATTCGGCGCCTCCCAGACCTGCTTCTTTCCTCCGCTCGCCCTTTGGGTCTTCGAGTACCCGGACGATGGCACCTGGTTCGTCGGGCCGGACATGACCATCAAACTCCGTGGCCAATACGCAAACCTCGTCACCTGCCTCGCAAGGCGACGCGCCAAGACCCTCGAACTCCCGCCCCCTGGCGCCGACGCCAAAGCGCTGACCCAATACCTGACCAAGGCCGACTATCTCAAGCCGGGCCAGGCCGGCCGCCCGGGCGTCGTCGCCATACCGGTCGAGAACCTCCTCACCGTCCTCGAGAAGGCCGAGGCCCTCGGCTGGACCCCCGCCGCCGGCAACTGGAAACCTCTAGCACCCGCCACCACCAAACCCTAGGCCCCATGCGGGAACCCGCGCTCAGCTGCCCACCCAACCACCACCGCCTCCGCGCCAACACGGCTCTCACCTCTTTCTCTTCTGTGGGCGAGGCATCTGCGTCCAGCGCACTCACCCCACCAGGGTCAAGACCCGGCTACCCCGTGTAGCGGTTTCCAACACGAGAAGGAGCGCCTCACCTTTTCTGGTTCCCAAGGTCCCCGGCAATTGAGGCGCTTGCACCACCGCGCCCTGACGCTGACCCCTCGCCGGCCTCAACCACGCTAGCTTCAGGTCAACAACCCTCGGACTCTTCCTTCACGGCTTCACCGCGCGTCCGCACCACCTGGAAGCCGCCTGCGCGCATGTCACTGGCCTTGTGCCCGCCAGGCGCCTTTTCCGACCGGCCAAACCCCAGGGCTAGCGGCTTCACTCAGGTCGCCCCCCGTTCACCCCAATTGGCCCCGCCGCGAGAGGGAGGAGTCTAAGGCGCGAATCCGCATCGTCTGATAACATTTCTTATGTTGCCGCCAGTGTCCCCCAAGCCCACCAACCATACCACAACGGGGGCCGCCCCAAAGGGCTACCCCGCGCTGAGGGTTGTGGAGAGTCGGCGATCAGCGGCGGCGAGGCCGGAAGATTGGAATGGGGGTTGTCTTATGGGCAGCGCGACGCATCATCCGGTGAATGCGGTCAAGAAGCGGCGCGGGGACGGAAGTGGGGTCGTTGTGGTCGAGAGCCAGGAGCGCCACGTCGAGTTGCTGATAACTGAGGCCCATTTCGTCCTCGTCCGTCTGACCTGGCCAGAGGCCAGCGCTCGGCGGCTTGTCAATTATCCGCTGAGGCAGGCCGAGGTGCCGGGCGAGTTTCCGGACCTGGGTTTTCAAGAGGCCGCCCAGCGGCAGGAGGTCGACCCCGTTGTCGCCGTGCTTGGTGAAATACCCGACAGCCAGTTCGCTGCGGTTGCCGGAGCCACAGACGAGGTAGCCGCGGCAGGCGGCGAGGTAGTAAAGAGCGATCATGCGGAGTCTGGGCTTGATGTTAGCCGCGGCTAACTTCGGGCCTTCCGGCAAAACCTCCCGCAGCGCTCGATACCCTGCCGTCAGGTCTATCTCCGTGGTCTCGATGCGGAGGCTCGAGGCCACGAGGCGGGCGTCCTCGGCGTCCTGGGGGTCGCTCTCGCAAGGCAGAATGGCGCCCAGGACGTTGCCTGGCAAGGCGCGGGCGGCTAGTGCCGCGGCGACCGAGGAGTCTATGCCTCCACTGAGCCCGATCACCACGCCTTTCGCGCCCGCTTCGCGCACGACCTTGCGAATCCAGTCCGCTATCTCGTGGGCCAGCGACACCTGGACACTCCTCTCAAAGTTCACTCAGTTTGACCCGGCGATCCCGCAAGCCCGGGTGCGAGAGACAGCTCGAGTCCCGTACGCATCGCATGTAGGCGGGCCGTCTCGGCCCGCGGAGTCTCCTCACGCGTGGACGCGCGCCGGGGCGCCCCGCCTACACCACACACCCTACAGCGGCCAAGCGAGCCGCCGCAACCGCCCAAGGCCGGGGCCATGGTCGTCCGGGCGAGGAGCGGCTAGAGCCTGCCGGCGAGCCACTGGATCGCGCGCTCGACCACCAGGCGGAAGTTGCGGTTCGAGTAGGCCTCGTGGCCGTGGCCGCTCTGGAGACAAAACACCCGCGCTCGCCCGACCGAGCGCGTCCACGCCAGGGCCTTCATGCTGTTGAGGTGGTAGGTCGTCAGCACCACGTGGCAGCCGGCCTGCGGCTCGGCCATCGTGTAGGTCTCGTCAATCATCGTCCAGGGGCTCAGGCCGCGGGTCACCGGGTGGTCGGGGTCGGCGATCTCGACCACGACCGTCTGGTTCATGTGGAAGCCGAACGAGCGGTCGGGTATGCCCACCAGGTCGGACCAGAAGCGCCATTCGGGAAAGGCCAGGAGGGCGTGGTGTAGGACGAAGATGCCGCGGGCTGACGCGATCAGCTCCTCGATGGCCTCGCGTGTCGCCTTGCCCCACCTCAGTTCGGTCTCGGCCGGCGGCTCCCGGTGGAAGTTGTAGAAGACCACCACGTCGTAGAATTGCCGAACCTTCCCCTCGTCGGCCACGAAATCCTCGAGGCTCTGGGGGTAGAAGTCCACCTCGCCCATGCTGCGGAAGAGCGCGTGGAAACTCGGAACGTCGAACGGATGACCGCCAGTTATGACCGC
>CAYYCI010000601.1:0-2793 GCA_964470215.1 uncultured Planctomycetota bacterium | reverse complement strand
CCCCACCCGCCGCCGACGGGGTTATCGAGAACCCCATAATCAGGGGCCACACTCGGAACACCTCGGGGACTTGTAATTCTCTTCGGCTTGCGCTATGATTTTGGCGGTGGTCGACTTGCGAGGAGGCGGCGAAGGAGATGGCCGCGGCAGCCAGCGCACTGGACGCCAGCGTCCTGGTGCTCAATAAACTTTACCTGCCTGTCCACGTCGTCAGTGCGCGCCGGGCCTTCGCGCTGCTGTGTCGCGCAGTGGCCGAGGTCGTGACGTTCGAGGACGATCGCTTCGAGACCCACGACTTCGAGTCCTGGTGTGAACTTTCGGCCCTCCGCAGCCAGTTTCCCGACGACGACCACGACTACGTCCGAACCGTGAGCCTGGAGATTCGTGTCCCGAAGATCGTCCGCCTCCTGTTCTACGATCGCTTGCCCCAGCGGGCGGTGAAGTTCAACAGGCGGAACATCTACGCGCGGGACGAGAACCGTTGCCAGTACTGCGGGCGGAAGTTCCCGACCTCCGAACTCTCCCTCGACCACGTCGTGCCGCGTTCTCGCGGCGGACGCTCGACCTGGGAGAACCTGGTGTGTTGCTGCGTTGACTGCAACGCCAGGAAGGGGGGGCGTCTGCCCGAGGAGGCCGGGCTACGCCTGATCCGCAAGCCCTTCAAGCCCCGCCGGCCCCCGCTCATCCGCCTGACGATCCGCGACGAGAAGTATCGCTCCTGGCGCCACTTCGTGGACGAGGCATACTGGAGCGTGGAGCTGAAGTAGAAATGGGGGCGGGAGTGGTTTTCTCGGAAAACGCTCGCGTCGTCCCCGTTTCTCGCTACTCGAGGGCGTAGTGGGAGGCCTTCAGGCCCTTCTTGAAGCGGCCCATGCCGATCGGGTTCGGGTCGTACTTCCCTACGAAGTCCACGTTGGCCTTCTCCGGCACCTCCATCCCCAGGCACCAATAGGCTGCGTTGACCAAAAGCCGCCTGAAACCTTCGTTCTTGAAGTCGTGTGCGTGGCCCATGGTGGTGGTGAAAATCTTGCAGGGCTTGCCCGAGGTGCCGGTGTAGGTCTTTATCCAGGCGACCGGCTTGAGTTCTTTCTTCGGGTTGGGCTTGGAGTCGGGGGTCATGCCCGAGAGCACCTGGCCCATCACCACTGGCTTGGCGTCGCCTGTGAGAGTGGTGACGTTGTAGACGTCGGAGGGTCCCCAGATGTCCTCGATGCCGCGGACGATGGGGTGGTTCTCCATTCCCTTTGCGATGATTCCGCGGGTGCTTTCGTGGTTGTGGTGGCCGTAGTGGCCTGCCCAGGTCTCGCCGAGGATGACGCGGCCGAAGCCGCCTTTGGTGGGCGGCCCGGCGCGGAAACTCCACTTGGCGTAGGGGCTGTCCTTGCGGCGTTGGTATCTGAAGGCGTGGGTCGAGGTGCGCAGGGCGATTATCGGCCTGCCCGAATTCACGTAGTCCATGATGTGCTTCATCTGCTCGTCGGGCAGTTCACGGAACCGCAGGAACATCACCATCAGGTCGGCGTTGTCGAGAGCCTCGAGGCCGGGGATGTTGTCCTGGGCCGAGGGTTCGATCTCCCCCGTCTGCTTGTTGGTGGCGAAGAGCACGGTGCACTTGAAGCCGTGGCGGGCGGCCAGGATTCTCGCCAGGGCCGGGATCAGTTCCTCGGAGCGATACTCGTCGTCCCCGGCGATTAGCACCACGTGTTTGCCCTTCCCGGGTCCTTCCTTGCCTTCCAGGACGACCCAGGGCTTCTCGGCAGCCATTGCCATCATCGCTAACCCCCAGAAAACGACAGCGAAACGCCACAGAGCCATTGCCTCGCCTCCTTTCGCTCGGTCGCCACGCGCCAGAGTTTACAAACTCTCGCCTGCCAATGCAACCGTCGCTCACGGCCGACGTCCATTTCCTTACACCATGTCCACCCCGTCCACCCACTCGCCGCTTGACGGACCGCTTCCCACATTCCATACTTGCTTCGCGAGGCCTTCCGAGAGGAGTTGCTGTGGATGAGGTTCGCATCGGCGTGGTCGGGCTTGGCTGGTGGGCCTGCCAGAGCCACATCCCCAACCTGCTCAAAATGGCCGAGGCCCGGGTCGCGGCGCTCTGTAGCCGAAGCCCCGAGAACCTCGAGCGTGGCCGCGAGGCGCTCGGCCCCGATGCCAAACCACAGACCTTCACCGACTACGGAGAATTGCTCGCCAGCGATGCCGTGGACGCCGTGGTCATCTGCACGCCGAACCACACCCACGGCGAGATGGCCCTTGCGGCTGTCCGCGCGGGGAAACACGTCCTGGTCGAGAAGCCGCTGGCTCTCGAGCCCGCCGCCTGCCGCGCCATCGCCGAGGAGGCGGCCAGGCGCGGGGTGGTGGTCCAGGTCGGGCTGGAACTTCGCTACTGCGAGGTGGCCCGTGCCATGCGGCGCCTCGTGGCCGAGGGCGCCATTGGCGAGCCGGCCTTCCTGCGATGCGACATCCTGCGCCAGTGGGGCGCACCCGGCGCCTGGCGGGCCGACGCCGACAAGTCCGGGGGCCTGTTCCACGAACTCGGCGTCCACTACGTTGACCTGCTGTCCTTCGTGATGGACGGTGCGCCCGAATGGGTGAGCGCCGCCGGCGGCGCGAAAGCCACAGGGCGCGACCTCGACTATGCCACCGCTTTGTTCGGGTTCGCGAGCGGGGCGATCGCTCTCGTCAACCTGTGCATTTTCGCAGCAGGCGGCGGCAACGACATACCCGTCGAGGTCATCGGCACCGGCGGGCGCCTGCGTGGCGAAATCACCCGCGGCTCTCTGA
>CAYYCI010000600.1:0-2793 GCA_964470215.1 uncultured Planctomycetota bacterium | reverse complement strand
CTCCTGTGGATTGGCGCGCGGCGGCCGGCGACTGGAAGGTGACCAACCGCTGGGCCTGCGACCCGCGATGGTCGTTCTTCGCCGGGACGCGCAGTGGCGACCCGCTCGTGGCTCTCTGGAACAAGCGCCGATTCGCCGGGCCAGACATCACCCTGGAGTTCGCCGCCGGCATCCGCCACGACCCCGACCGCGGCGGCAGCGACTACCAATACGCCAGCGACATCAACGCCCTGATCTGTGGCGACGGACTCGACCTCAGGAACGGCTACAACTTCGTCTTCGGCGGATGGGGCAACAAGGCCACCAAAATCCTCCGAAACGGAACCCCAATCGCCGAAACCACAGCCTTCCGATTCCCCCGCAACTACAGCCAACACCGCAAGTGGTTCTACTTCAAGGTCCAGAAGCGCGGCTCGCGCTTGCGCTTCTTCGTGGATAACAAACTCGCCCTCGAGGCAAATGATCCACACCCGCTGGGGGGCGAGAGGGTCGCACTGTGGAGTTGGAACAACGACATCATGGTGGCCCGGGTGCGGGTGTCCACCCGCGGCTTCGCCCCGTGTGAGTTGCCCGTCGGGCCGCCACCGGCTAAACCGCGTTGCATCTACCGATAGTCGAAAGGGCTTGTGCGATGTTCCCACGACGCTTCTCACCCCGATGCCTCCTGACCGTGGCGCTGCTCGTCTCGTGGCTCGGGGTCGGTGCATGGGGTCAGGAGGAGGCTCAGGCCGAACAAGAGCGCGTCGCAGAACTTCTGGCGCAACTCGCCTCCGAGGCCGCTGTCAGCCGTGCCCAGGCCGCCCAGGCGCTCGGCGAGGCGAAGGTCGCCGCCGCCATCCCGAAACTCATCGAGATGCTCGACGACCCCGACGAGGATGCGCAGTGGAAGGCCACCGTCGCCCTTGCCGCCATCGGGAAGCCATCCGTCCCCGCGCTCATCGAGGCTCTCAACCTCGAGAAGGAACGTCCGCGCTGGAAAGCCGAGGCCGCGCTGAAGATGATCGGCGCCGACGCCCTCGACGGCCTCGTCGAGGCACTCGAGGACCGCAGGGTGCGGGTCCGCCAGAGCGCCGCCTACCTCCTGGGCGAGATAGGCGACCCGAAAGCCATTGACCCGCTGGCCGCCGCGCTCGCCGACAAGGACGAGGACACCCGCTGGAAGGCCGCCACCTCGCTTACGAAGTTCGCCACCAGGGCGACCCTCGCCGTCCTCCGGCAACTCAAGGCGCAGTCGGTCGAGGCCAGGCGTTGCGCCGCATGGGTCTTCCAGCAGGTCAAGGACACCGAGGCCATCCCGGCCCTCGTGGCCGCCCTGAACGACAGCGACGAACAGGTCCGCTGGAAGGCCGCCATCGCCCTTCAGAAGATCGGCCCGCCAGCCGCCGACCCCCTCCTCACCCTCCTGCGCTCACCGACCGTCCGCGAGGATCGAAAAAAGATGCTCAAATGGATCCTCGAGGGGATCAAGGACGCGAAGGTCCAGGCCGCCCTCCGCGACCTCGAGCCCAAGACTGGCGAAAAGAAAACCACCCGGCCCAGGCCCAAGGTCCTCCCCGAAAAGGTAACCCTGACGGTCAACTCCACCCCAAGCCGCGCGACCGTCTTCGTGGACGACAAGTACGTCGGCGTCACCCCACTGACCGTCAAGGACCTCGCCCCGGGACACCACTTCGTCAAACTCACCAAGCGCGACCACCTGCCCTGGACCAAACTCGTCGAACTCCTCTACCCGAACGAGAAGATAGACGCGCGGCTGGTCCTGAAGCCGAAGGGCAGCATCGTCATCACCTCCGAACCCCCCGAAGCCGACGTTTACATTGACGGCGAATACGAGGGGAAGACCCCCCTCGAGAAGAAAAACCTCGACGCCAACCCCTACTCCGTCCGCCTCGAGAAGGAACACTACCTCCCCTGGGAGACCGAGGTCGAGGTCAAGGCAGGCCAACAGGTCAAGGTCCACGGCACCCTCAAGAGCAAGGTCGAGAGTTGGTACCTCGCCAGGCTGAAGGAAAACCCCAACGACGTCTCCTGCCACACCGAACTCGCCCACTACTACATGGTCCAGGGCGATCTCCAGAAGGCCGCCGGCTCCATCGCAAACGCTGTGGCGGTCATTGGGCGCGGGGCCGACACCAGCGGCTACGCCGGCCGCCTCGTCCAGGAGATCGCGAAAATCTGGAACCAGGAGTTCCAGTTCGGCGGCGGACTGAAACTCCCCGAGGTCCGCAAGGCCCTCCACGCCGCCATCTACCAACTCTGGCAGCGCCAGAAGGGAAGCAAGCGCCTCGCCGCCTTCCTCGCACAGGTCAAGAAGTCCGCTGAGGTGGACTTCACCAGGCCGCTATCCTGACACGCGCCAGCGACGGGGAGCAGTGCACCGCGAGGAACGCGCAGAACGAAGAGAGGAGCTTCCCTTGCCTTCCGCGGGCCGAGACGGCCCGCCTACAGACGCCGGGTCACGCGCGAGGCCCATCGGACCAGAGCTGGATGATGCAGGGTCGGTGGGCCGTAGGGGCAGGCCCACGTGCCTCCCCATTCTGGCCTCCGCGGTCGCTCCGCGTCCCCTGCGCGCTCCGCGGTGAGAAGGACATGTTGCCGGTTGACACGCCGGCCTTGTTCGGCCATCATTTCCGCCATGAGCCAATTCCCGCGAATGGTCCGGATTCGCCAGCGCCTCGACACCGAGCGCCTCGACGAGCCGCGCCGCGTGGCCGAGGAAGCGGCCGCCTCGCTGCTCTCGGGGGCGACGGTCCGTCCGGGCCAGAGCGTGGCCATCACGGGTAGCAGCCGCGG
>CAYYCI010000599.1:0-2793 GCA_964470215.1 uncultured Planctomycetota bacterium | reverse complement strand
TGTAGCCGCCGCGAGCGCGGTCGTGGAGGAAGATGGCTCCGAAGATGACCAGGAGCACGCCGGCCAGAGCAGCCACTATGCGGAAGGTGGTCGCGGCGGCGACCCGTCGGGCCTCCTCGACCATCTCGACCGCCTCGGGGTCTTCTTCGCCGGTGGCTTTGAGTTTCTCCTCGCTCACGCGGCCATCCACGACGACCTTCGCCGCGACGGCCGGGGAGAGGTGTTCGAGGGTGTAGTGGTCGTGGAGTTTGCCCATTCCGGGGATCGTGACGTAACTGAGGAACAGGCCGCCTGCGGCACCCATCATGCCCAGGAGGAACGCGCCCCCTTTCGGGAACCGCTCCGAGGTCACCCCGAGCATCGTCGGCCAGTAATAGGTCACCCCCACGCCGAAAACCGTGGCCGCAAGGAAGACCGTGACGGCCGACCGCGAGTAACTGAGCCACAGCAGCCCGAGCCCCGACAGGAGGCTCGAGGCCACCAGGATGCCGATCGGCGATATCCGCTTGGCCAGCGGCCCGGCGAAGAACCTCAAGACGAACATCAGCCCCGAAGTGTAAACGAGCAGCAGCACCCCCCGCATGCCTATCATGTCCTCGATGAACACCCCGACCCAGCGGTTCGGGCCGAGTTCGACCGACGCGGTCAGAAACATGCAGAAGACCAGCAGCAAGAACATCGGACGGAGGGCCTCGCGGAACATGTCTTTCGTTGGCACCCCGGCCTGAACGCGCTCGGTCTTCGGAAACTTCTGGCCCAGCAACAGCAATGCGTAGAAGACCACCGGCACGACGACGAAGCCCATCTTGATCTGCCAACTCGCCTCCACCAGTCCCCGCGGCGCGTCCACCGCCTTCAACACCGCGCTGAACCCGTACGCGGCCAGCCCGCCGATGATCAGCCCGCCAGGCCACCAGGCATGGAGGACGTTGAGGATGTGGGTCTTCCGGTCGGGGTACATGGTTGCCGCCAGCGGGTTGATCGAGGCCTCGACCAGGTTGCTCGCAATGGCGAAGAAGAGCCAGCCGGCGGTCAGGCTCCAGAATCCCTGCGCGCAGATGACCGCGGTGATGCCCAGGACGTGTGCGGCGCAAGCGAGCCAGAGCGCAGTGCCCACGCCGATGAAGTCGAGGATCGCGCCGCCGAAGAACTGGACCGCGATGCCGAAGACCGCGCCCCACGACACCGCCGCACCGACCTGAGCGAGCGTCAGCTTGAAGGTGCGCGCCAGGTCACCCATGATGTCCGTGCAGATCGAAAACGCCATGGCGTTCGCCACCAGCGCCGCGCAACTCGCCACGAAGAGTCGCCTGCGGTTCTCCACCTCGTTCCCCTTGCCTCAGGCCTCGAAGTACACGCCGCCCTTCTCGAGGGCCTCGCGCAGCACAGGATATGGCAACTGGCGAGCGGCACAACCCCGCTTCGCACACAGGGCCGCCGCGGTCCCCGCCGCCTGGCCCTGTCCCATGCAACAAACCGTGTTCCGCGTCGACATGTGCGCTCGCCGGTCCGACGTGATCATCATCCCCGCCACCAGCAGGTTCTCAATGCCCCTGGGGAGGAGCGCTCGGTAGGGAACCCCGTAGGTCCCCCCGTCCTTGACCTGGAACCTGGGGGCGCTGTCGTGGAAGCCATAGACCATCACGTCGTCGGGAAAGTGGCGGCCGCCGACCACATCCTCGTGCCGGATGTCGTAGTCGCAGGCGATGAGCCTCCCGCGGCGGATGCACAGTTTAGGGCTTGTCCTGGCCATGAACGCCTTCTCGCAGCCCGGGACGAACTTCCTGAAGAGTTCGACCGCGCGGAACTGACGCCTTCGCAACTCCAGTTCCGCACGAGCAACAGCGTCCCGGTCCGTCGGACTTTGGCGCATCCTCAGGTTCAACTTGATGAACATGAAATAGTTGTCGTGGACGGTGGTGGTGACCATTGCCATGCCGATCTCGCGCGCCCCGCGGTGGAAACCCTCGGGCAGCCTCGCCGCGCGGCCATTCAGGCGGACGATCCGCCCCTCCTGGCCGTCGCGCATCCCGTAGGCCAGTTCGCTGACGGCGTCGTGGGAGTCGAGGAACTCGTAGTATTTTTCCACATTGACATTCGCCAGGCCGATGCTGTTGGCCACCGCATAGTCGTTCGGCTCGCTGAACTTCGCCCCCGCATGCGCAGCCAGATCGCCGTAGGCCGTGCAATCCACGAAGGCCTTGGCGAAAAATGCCTCGCGGCCCGAGCGACTCTCGACGATGGCACCCTTGAGCCGCGAGCCGTCGCGGGCGGCGCCGACGACCATCGTGTTGACGAAGACGAAGGCCCCCGCCTCGGCCAGCATCTCGAACGTGACCAGTTTGTAGAGTTCGGTGTCAATCGCCGTGCAGACCGAGTCGTAGTCGTAGCCCTTGACCATCTCGGCGTGGCCGCTCGTGCCACCGACCTTCGCCAGCCGCTCGACGATCTCCTGGGGGATGCCGCGAACGACCTGGCGCTTGGCGGCGTTGGGAAAAGCCTTCCAGAGGTTGTAGAAACTGTGGAGCGCGGTCCCACCCTCGGTGGCGGTGCCTCCGGGGTAGCCCTTGACCTCGACGACGGCGGTGCGGGCGCCCTGTCGCGCAGCGGCCAGCGCCGCCACCACCCCGGCAGTCCCCGCGCCCGCCACGACCACGTCGAAGCGCCGCACTGGCAACCGCCTGGCCGGCTCCTGGTAGAAGTCCTCGGGCTCCGGCGCCGCCGGCAGGGCCGCGCCGGCCTGCATTGCCAATCCCATCGCAACCATCCTCCTGTGGAAATCCCTCCGCGAAA
>CAYYCI010000598.1:0-2805 GCA_964470215.1 uncultured Planctomycetota bacterium | reverse complement strand
CTCGCTCGAGCCCTGGTTCTTCCAGCGCCAGTCGCGCTCGAAGTTCTGGCTCTCGCGGGTCACGTCGATCCGCTTGAGTTCGGCGAGGGTGTAGTCCTGGTGTGTGCGCGCCTTGCGGTCGAAGATTCGGATCGGTGCGTCAGCGCGCCGCCACACCCAACCGTCGAGAACTTTCCCGTCCGAATACGTTATGCGGGCAGGCGCGGCGTAGGAAGGCTTCCTGCCCCGCCGCTGAAAGGGATTGATGTGGGCCGGCTCGCTGGGCTTGCTGTCGGCCGCGAGGCGAGTGGTCGAGGCAGGACGTGGCGGCGGCACCCCGGCCTTACCCGGCTTATCAACCTGTTCGTCCTTGGGGTCCAGGACGATGAACTCCTCGCCGGCAAGAACCCCGGCAGCAACTAGAAGGAAGAAAACGAACGGGCGCATGGTTTCACTCCTCTAGGGCGATCATAGCGCGCCACCCATCGGCGATCAATGACGAGAGATGACAGCCGCGACCCGTTGGGTTGAGTGATCTGTCTTGAAAGGCATTCGAACCCGAGGGTCTGAGACTATGTGGCGAAGCTCGACGCTGTGCTTTGAGGGATAGCCAGAGGAACCACCGTGGATCGCCAACAACAAACCATTCCCTTGAAAACCCCGCCTCGTTGGATTACGATGGTGGCGGTGAGAGAGCAATGGAGCGACTCAACAAGTTCCTCGCCCGGGCGGGTCTGGGCTCCCGCCGCCAGGTCGAAGAACTCATCCGACAGGGGCGCGTGACCGTGGACGGCGCAGCGATAACCGAACTGGCCGTCAGGGTTGACCCTCTGCGCGCCGACATCCGCTGCGACGGCGAACGCATCCGTCCCCAGAGGACGGTTTACTACTTGCTCAACAAGCCCCCTGGCGTGGTGTGCACCTGCGCCGAGGACCACAAGCGCCCCCGCGCAATCGACCTGGCTCCCGCCAAGGGCGTGCGCCTCTACACCGTCGGGCGCCTCGACGCCGACAGCCGGGGGCTGATCGTCCTCACCAACGACGGCGAACTGACCGAACGCCTCACCCACCCGCGCCACGAACTCCCAAAGGTCTATCGAGTGTGGGTGCGCGGGGCGATGGACGGCGAGGCCATAAGTAGGGCCCGCAGGGGGGTCTTCCTCTCCGAGGGCAAGATGGCCATCAGGTCTCTGCGCGTGCGGCGCAGGCGGCGAAACTCCACCGAACTCGAGATCCGACTGCACGGCGGCGCCAACCGCCAGATCCGCCGCGTCCTCGCCAAGGTCGGCCATCCGGTGACCGACCTGCGGCGGGTGGCCATCGGACCACTGCGCGACCCCGCCCTGCCCGAAGGCGCCTGCCGCCGCCTCACCCCTGCCGAGGTCGCATTGCTGCGCCAAGCAGTCGGCCTGGACTCCTCTAGGAGCAAACCCAGATGAGAAAGCTCCTGATTGCCGCGGGTTTTCTCCTCGCAGTGTCTCTCACCGCCCTTGCTGCCGAGCGGCCCCAACGGCCGGGCGGCGGCCGAAGACCCCAAGGGGGACCCGGCCAACAGGGGCCGGGCGGTGCCAAGCGCCGACCGGGCGCCACGCGCCCACAGCAACCGGGAGGCGCGCAGCGCCGCCCGGGCATCTCGCGGCCCGGCGGCCAACGACCCGGAACGCCTCGCGGACCCGCCGCCCCGACCCGTCCACAACAAGGTCCCAGGAGGCCTCCGCAGCAAAAGCCCAAAGGAGGCCAGAAAGAGCCCGAGGGCGAGGAAGAGGAAGAAGAAGGCGGCACCGTCCTCGTCCTGCCCGACAACGACGCGGTGGTCCTGCGCGATGGCACGAGGATCGAGGGCACGATCCTGTGTGCCGGAGCCGTAGCCGTCACGATCCTGACCCCCGAGGGCGAAAAGACCATCCCCCGCGAGAAGGTCGAGCGGATCGTCAAGAACGCCGACGCCAAATCCCCGGAAGAACACATCCCCGAGGAACTCGACGGCCACAAGTATCTCATGGGCACCGGAGGCGTCGTAGCCCTCACCCCGCCAAGGAAGGACGAAGGTCCGGAGATCGTGCCGCGACCGAAGCCACAACCGGCGCTGCCCCAGGCCGCTGCGCCACAGCCAAAGCCGGCCCAGCCACCCGCGAAAGCTCGGCCCGCGCCGGCGAAGCCGAAGCCGCCGGTCGCCAAGCCGGCCAAAGCGCCCCTCCCGAAGGTCCAGGTGCCATCCGACCCGGAGCAGTTGCGCGCCCTTTTGCGGAAACTGCGCGAGGAAGGCACCCTCGGCGACTACCTCCGCGACCCCGAATTCCGAAAAGCCCTCCGCGACGCCGTAAGAAAGCAACAACGGCAAAAGAAAAACAAGCCCGAATAGCGCCCCGGCTTCCCAACGCAGGCGACGAGGTAGGGTGTGGAAACTTGCACGCGGTAGCCGTAGCCCTTGTGGGCGGGGTGTCCCTGCCCCGCGTCGGCTCCCTCTCACCACAGGGACAGATAGGACGCAGAGAGGAGTAGGAACAGAAAGCGTCGGCCGCGGGGAGACCGTGGCCGACGCTCCCGCCCCCCCATTGCGAGCCATCGCCCCCAATGGGTGGAAGGTTGGGCGGTTCCTGGAAAGCGCTCGCGGCGGTGGCGAGGCCAGTCGCCGAGGATGTTTATCGTCCATCTGCGTTCATCTGCGGGTGCAAGGTCCGCACAGGCTGGAAAGCCTGTGCCACCGACACCTTGTCCACCATGTCCACCCCGTCCACTACGTCCCTGGCACGGATCGGGGTGAGAAAGGTCGGGGCTGTGGGCTTTGGCACGCTTTTGTGCACCGTGGGTTCCCAATGCAGGCGA
>CAYYCI010000597.1:0-2806 GCA_964470215.1 uncultured Planctomycetota bacterium | reverse complement strand
GTCATCCCGGAGCCAGTCTCCCTGGTTCTTCTCGGCGGGGGCGGGGTGTTCCTGCGGAGGCGGCGCAGGAAGGGCGCGTAGAACCGCCCAAGGAAATCCCTTTCGCGCAGATTCGCGGGGCCAGCGCCGAGGGGGGCGCTGGCCCGGCCGCATGTTCAAGGGGTCGCGGCCAGTCGGCGCGCTAGTTCCCTCCCTTTTCCTCGAGGGCTTTGATTGCCTCGAGAAGTTTCTGGCGACACTCCGCCGCGCCTCGCGCCTTTGCTTCGCGTTCGGCCCGCGCGAGGCACTTCTTCAGCGCGGGCAACAACTCCCGCCCCCTCGCCCCCAGATAGTCCAGAACCTTGACGACCCCGGGCTGCCACGGGCTGCCGGTGATGAGCCACACGCTGTGTTGGTAGTTGGGCGTCCAGTAGTCGAGGTACGTGGCGAAGTCGCCGACCAGCCATCGGTAGATACCCGTGTCGAAGTGTTTGAGGATCATCATGGTTCGGTGTGCGGCCTCGTGGCGACCACCCGTGCCGTAGCCGGGAGCGATCGGTGCCTCGTAGAGCGTGCGGCCGAGGGTGGCTGCGACCTTTGCTTGGGCCTCGCGCGGGAGACGAACGCCGCAGCCCTTGACCAGGAAGGCGAAGCCGGCATCGGCCGAGGCGCGGGCGAAGACGTGGCTCTCGGCTGCGTAGATGTCGGCCAGGAGTTGGAATTCTTCGGGGCGGATGTCCTTGCCCAGGCCGACGATTGCCCAGAAGGCGGCCTCGCGGAGGTACCACTCGTCGTGTTGCCTTGCGAATTTCAGGATCAGGGGCAGGTTTCGGCGGATGTCGGCCGGCTCGGCGCGGCCCAGGGCGAAGAGCGCGCCGTCTATCTCCCACCACGCCGAGTCGGGGTCGCGCAGGATTCGCTCGATGATCGGGACGCAACGCCTCGAGACGACCACCGGCGGAATCTTCCCCCGCAGACGCCCGGGGCTGGTGGGACGGCCCCAGTTGTCGTAGCCCGAGATGCCGTCGAGGGCCGCGCGGCGGACGCGAGGGTCGGAATGGTGGAGAGCCTGGACGATTGCGTCAATCGCCGGCTGGTCGGCTCGCTCGGCGAGGCGGCGGGCCGCCCACGTGCGGACCATGGGGCTGTAGTGGCGCATCATCTTCGCGCAGAAGTCCACCGGGGCGTTGGCGCGGTTCGCTCCTCGGAGCATCTCGTGGATTTCGTGTGGTTCGTGGGTCTCCTTGCCGAAGCCCTCGCAGTAGTCGGTGCGCAGGAAGGCCAGGTCGGCGGGCCGCCCCCACGGGAGCGGGGGGACCTCGACCTTGTGGCTGAACCGGGTGGGCGGCGCGCCGGTGATCCTGAGCGTCCGGCGCGGAGCCGTGTATGTCAAGCCGATTGCGCCCGTGCCCCACTGGACTCCGCAATAGCGCGTGGTCGAGGGCGGGGAGGGTAGCATGCTGAAGCCGCCTCCCCGAAGACGACACAGGTCGTAGTACCACGCCAACTTGTCCATCTGGCGGCGGTAGTGGTCTTGTTCGTCCTTCGGCACGTGGACCGTGGCCAGGCCGCGCCAGATGACGTTGAAGCCGCCGCCGGTGTGGCCGAACTCGTGGGCGTAGTAGGAGTCGGCCAGGAGGAGGGCGAGGTGTTCGCTCGCCATGCGGTAGGGCTTCCCATCCAGGAGCGAGAGAGCGCAGGCGAGCATGCCGTTCCGGCCGTTGGTGTTCGGGAATAGTTCGGCGCGATGGTCGCCATAGCACACACAGCCGTGGCCGGCGTTTCGGTAGAAGAAGACCAGCGCCCGCAGGAACGCCTTGCGGTCAACCGCCACCCCGCACTCCTGGGCGAGGACGAGGGTCGTCAGGACGGGGACCCCGGCCGAGTTCATCAGGCCGCTCTGGACGTAGCCAGGGTTGACGCCGGCGCCGTGTCCCCACGCCCCTGCGGCCTGGGACTTCGCGGCCTGGTTGCAGAGGGCTTCGAGGGCGGGCAGGATGGTTGCGTCGCCGGTCCTCAGGTAGTACTCGCCCAGGAGGATGCCCTGCATCCCGAGGTGCCAGGTGCTCGTGGTGGGGTGGGCGCGGATGGCGGCGGCCATGTTGCGGGCCTGGCGGCGGACGTTCTCCAGGTACTTCGCCTCGCCAGTCGAGAGGAGGAAGAGGCCGGCCAGGCAGGCGGTGAGGCTGTCGCGGTCGGGCCGGTTGCCCAGTTTGTACGCGCCGTCGGGCTGCTGCGAGCGGGCGACGAACCCGGCGGTCTGGCGGACGATGGCCTCGGACTTCCGGCACTTCAGCGGCCAGGTCTTGCTGTAGGGGCCGAGGACTGGAATCCGCACGACCACGCGCATGGCCCGGCCGTCCCGCTTGATGTCGAGGGCGAGCCGGCCGTCGGTGGCCTCGGCTTCGGTGACCGCCTGGCCGAGGGGCACCCTGGGGTCCTCGCCCTGGAGCGGCCTGCCGCCGGCGGCAACGATCACGTCGCCGACCCCGACCTTTCCATCGGCGGGCGAGCCTGGCTCGACCTGGCGCACGGTGAAGACCAGGCCCTTCTCGATGGAGACGTGGATGCCAGTGACGCCGACCTGGAACTTCGGATAGGGGCGATTCGGGTCGATGCGGCTGGCGAGCGCGGCGCTCGCCGCGGCCGCCACGCAAACCGCCAGCGGAACAGGCCCTCTCACTTTTCCTCTCCTTGGGATGTTCGCGAGCGCGGCGTTGGCCGCGCGGTCAGAGGCCGAGAATCTCGGCCGCCGTGCCGCCCATGATCTTCTCGCGATAAGCCGGCGGCACCTCCATCCCGTCCATCAGGAGTTGGTAGTCGTTGA
>CAYYCI010000596.1:0-2816 GCA_964470215.1 uncultured Planctomycetota bacterium | reverse complement strand
CGAGACCCAACGGCCAGCGCTCAGCGCGGACCCGCGCCCCGAACGCGGTGGAGCGCTCGACCGGTTGAGCGTGGAGAGGCTCCCCGGGTTGCGGCTTTCGGTCAGTCGCGATGGTTTTCTCGGGCCGCAGGGAACAAGCCTCCGAGCGGACGGACTGAGGCAGCGAATTCGAGTGAACGTCGCGCATGAGGTTCTCGCGACCTACCCGGACGGCTCCCCGGCGATCGTCCGCTTCCCTCGTGGGAAAGGCGCCGTGACCTATTTCGCCACTTGCCCACAGCCGCGCGCGCTCTCCGCCGCGCTCCTTCGGCTCCTCAGGACCACGGGTAGCGCGCCGGCCGTCGAGGTCTTTGACCCCGACTTCGACACGTGGGGGGTGGAATGGGCGGCAGCGCGCGACGGCGGCAAGGCGGTCGTCTGGCTGTGGAACACGACCACCGAGACGAGGCGCTTGTCGCTACGGGTAGCCGGCACTCCGAGAAAGGCATTGCAAGTGTTGAGCGGAGAGGCGATAGAGACAGCCGCCGGCGTCGTCGGCCCGATTTCTCTGCCCGGTGGCGAAGACGCACTGGTGAAGGTCGAGGGAGTCTCAGAAGAATAGCCAACGGCGCTTGCGCTTGATGCGGAACTCCACCTTGTTCGAGTACAGTCTACCCGTCCAGACCCGCACGTACGCCAACCTCTCTCCGAGGATCTCCACCTGTTCGGCAGTGAGGTCCTTGTTGACGATCACGTATGCGAAGTCGTCGCTGACCGAATAGATGGCCCTGAGGCTATAGCGTCCGGGCCTCATGAGGCCGGGCGCCCGCCGTGGCCAGAAGACGAAGCGACGGCCAACATAGGAGTGTGGCGGCAGGACGACGTAGTGGTAGTAGGAGGCGCGCTGCTGGTCGGGAACCGTGACCCGAGGGCTGCGATAGACCGCCCTGCCGTCGCTTTCGGAGCGGATGAAGAAGTTGACCAGCCACTCGGCCTGGCGGCCACCGCGAAAGTGTGCCACCGGCTCGAAATAGACGGGGATGTCGCGCGGGGGCTTTCCAGGCTCCGGGCTTCCGACGTTCTCGAGGCGGAGTTCGACGATGATGGGCTCCCCCACGTAGTATTCGGTGCGATTGGTCGAGATGGAGAGTTTCAGGCCGCCGCGTGGGCGCGCCAGGTCGGCCTCGAGGCCCTGGAGGTCGAGTTCCTGGAAGCGTCCGCCGCTGAGGGCCTCGAGGCGCTCGACCTCGCTGGGCTGCCGACTCCACGGCCACGAGCACCCGGTCGCCAGGACCAGCCCCAGGGTCGCCAGGAGCGACAGGAGGCGTCCCATGTCCTCTCCTCCGGCTCAGCGGATGGCGGCGGCCACCATGTCGCCGACTTCGCTGGTCGAGTAGCCCATCTTGCCCGCGGACATGCTCTTGAGTTTCGGAGTGACGGCCATGATGGCGTTCTCGACCGCGGCGGCCGCCTCGCTCTCTCCCAGGATATCGAGCATCATTCCCATCGCGGCAATCGCGGCGATGGGGTTGATGACGTTCTTGCCGGTGTACTTCGGGGCGGAACCGCCAATAGGCTCGAACATCGAGACCCCGTCCGGGTTGATGTTCCCCCCGGCGGCCACGCCCATGCCACCCTGGATTATCGCCCCGAGGTCCGTGATGATGTCGCCGAACATATTGCAGGTGACGATCACGTCGAAGTATTCGGGGTTCTTGACCATCCACATGCACGTGGCGTCCACGTGGGCGTAGTCGCGGAAGATTTCGGGAAAGTCGCGCTCGCCAACCTCGTTGAAGGCCCGCCACCACAGGTCGTGGGCGTAGGTCAGGACGTTGGTCTTGGCACAAAGGGTGACCATCCCCTCGAACTCCACCTCGACCCCGTCGCCGCGCACGGCGATGAGCCTGCCGCGCATCTTCCCGCGGTCGCGATGGGCGATCTCGACGAGGTCGCCCGGCTCGCCCGACGGTCGCTCGACCAGGTCGCCGAGGTCAATGGCCACCTTGCGGCGACGCCCCCGCTTGCGAGCCAGCTCGAAGGCGTAGCGGACGCAACGCTCGACCCCCGCACGGGTGTTCAGCATCAACTGAGTGGCCACCTCCTCGGCGGTCCCTTTCTTGTGGACCCCGCCGATGCCGGTGTAGAGTCCCTCGTTGTTCTCGCGGACGACCACGAAGTCAATGTCCTGGGGCTTCTTGTCCTTCAGCGGGCAATCCACCCCTGGGTAGAGTTTGACCGGGCGGAGGTTGATGTACTGCTCGAGCTCGAAGCGGATTCTGAGGAGAAGACCCTTCTCGAGGATTCCAGGCGGCACCTTCGGGTGGCCGACGGCGCCGAGGTATATGGCATCGAACGAGCGCAGTTCCTCGAGGACCGATTCGGGGAGGACCTCGCCCGTGCGCAGATAGCGTTGGCCGCCGAGGTCGTAGTCGGTGGTTTCGTAATCGAAGCCCTTGCCCTGAGCGACCGCCTCGAGGACCTTGAGACCCTCGCGGACAACTTCCGGCCCGGTGCCATCTCCGGGAATCACCGCGATCCTGTACATGCACTCTCCTGTCCAATCACCCCCCTCCCCCCTTTGCTTTAAACGCTATCAGAAACTAGCGGGAGAGGCAACCGCCGCGGGGCGGGACGCCCGAGGTCCGGTGGCACAGGCTTTCCAGCCTGTGCGTCGCGGGGCGAGACGCCCCGCCTACAAGGCTCGTCTTCGTGGGAAAGAGACGCGAGTTGTAGGCGGGCCGTCTCGGCCCGCGAAAACCCCGGCCCGCACAACCCAGGTCCGGTGGCACAGGCTTTCCAGCCTGTGCGACGCGGGGCGGGACGCCCCGCCTACA
>CAYYCI010000595.1:0-2821 GCA_964470215.1 uncultured Planctomycetota bacterium | reverse complement strand
GGTCAGCCCGAAGCGGACGATGTGCCAGATCGCTGCCAGCCCATCCCGCCAGGTGATCTTCTTCCCCTCCGCGTAACTGCGGCCGTAGTAGGAGACCGGCACCTCATAGATTCGGCAGCCCAACCGGGCGGCCCACGTGACGAGTTCAGGCTCGATGCCGAAACGCTCGCTCCGAAGCCACATCCGGCGGAGAACCTCGGCGCGGAAAACCTTGTAGCAACACTCCATGTCCGTCAGGTTCAGGTTCGTGAAGAGGTTCGAGAGGAGGGTCAGGAAGCGGTTGCCCACATAGTGCCAGAAGTAAAGCACGCGGTGGGGCCCACCGAGGAAACGCGACCCCACCACCACGTCGGCCACCCCGTCCACTATCGGCTTGAGCAGCGCGGGGTAGTCCCCAGGGTCATACTCCAGGTCCGCGTCCTGGATGAGCACGATGTCGCCGGTGACGGCCTCGAAGGCCGTGCGCAGCGCCCGCCCCTTCCCACGGTTGAACAGGTGGCAGACCAGGCGAAAGCGCCCGGGCGCCTGTTGCTGGAGATAGACGCGCGTGCCATCGGTCGAGGCATCGTCCACCACGACGACCTCGTCGGCCAGACCCGTGGCCTCGACCCTGCGAAGAATCTCCTCGATCGTCGCGCGTTCGTTGTAAACCGGGATGACCACCGAGAGTTTCAAGCCCTTCAGGTCGAGGCGGCGTTTGGCCATTCAGCGACCTTTCCCACCAGGCGCCAGCCCGACGGCGCGATACAGATCGAGGAGTTCGGCAGCGGCCCGGCTCCAGTTGTAACGGTGTTGTCCGGCCTCGCGCGCCCGTCGCGAGCACTCCGCCAGCCTCTCGCGGTCACGCAGGCCCTCGAGCGCCGAACCCACGGCCTGCGCCGTCAGCTCGCTCACCACGGACCCGCAACCCTCTTCGCCCACGATGCGCCCTATCTCGCCACAGTCGTTACACAGCACCGCCCGCCCCGCCGCCAGAGCCTCGAAGAGCTTGTTCGGCGCACTATAGCGAGAGTTCGGATTCGTCCTATCTAGCCCATAGTAGACCACGTCCGAGGCGGCAGTATACAACGGAATCTCGCCCGGGTCAACGAAGCCAAGATAGCGCACCCTCGCGCAGCGAGCCGCGCCGGCCTCGACCACCCCGCGAGCAGGCCCGTCGCCCCCGACCACCAGGCCCACCCCCTCGGCGCGCTCCACCGCCTCCACCAGCGGGCCTATCCCCCTGTCCTCGTTCAGCCAGCCAATGTAGCCCACGACCAGGAGCCCTTCCATCCCCAGTTCCCGCCTCAGGGCGGCCGCCCGCTCGGGCTCGACCCGGAACTCCTCGAGCCGTTTCCAATTCCCCACGACCCACACCCGCCTGGCGCCCCGGCCGCGAAGTTCGTCGGCCAACAACTCCCCGACCGTCAACACCGCTTCCGCACGGCGGACGAGCCGTCGCTCCAGCCATTCCACCGTCCGCTTGATCCACCCCGCCACGTTCTCCCCCAGCATGTCCGCGTAGCTCTCGTGGGCATCGTAGATGAGCCGACAGCCCTTGACCGCGGCAGCCGCCCAGCCCACGGGCAGGTCGATGAAGTCGTGGCAATGGATGGCCTGGACCGGCAACTCGACCAGTCGCCAGAACGCCCGCCACCAGAAGCGGGCGAGGTGGAAGAGCTGGCGGGAGCCGAGCCGGTGGCCGCTCCTGACACGTATCCGCTCGACCACCACCCATCCGCCCGAAGGCGCAGTGTGCCACACCCCCCTCCGCGGCAACTCCCCCTCGCGGTCCCACGCCAGGATGGTCACGCGGAAGCCCGCCTCGGCCAGGGAGCGCGCCTCGTTGGCAACCCGGGGGTCGGGTCGGAATGCGTTGTCGAGCACCATCGCAATCGAGGCCCGCCGCTCACCCATACCGACCCCTCAGCGCGTTGAGGCGGATGCGGAACAAGTCGCGGAGCATTCGCAGGGCGTCGCGCACCGGCCTGACCCGCGACTGGCCGGAGTCGAGCCACCGCACCCCCACCTCAACCACGCGATAGCCCAGGCGCCGCGCGACGAAGATGGCCTCGACATCGAAGGCGAAGCCATCGAGCCGTAGGCGGCGGAACACATCCCGCGCCGCCTCGGCCCGGAAAGCCTTGAACCCACACTGGGTGTCCCGGAAGCCGCGGACGACCAGCGCGGCAACGAGTTTCCTGAAGACCCAACCCATGACCCGGCGGTATCGGGGCTGTGGTCTGGCGACGTCGGAGTCTGGCATCTCGCGTGAGCCGATGGCGACATCCGCCTCCCCGCCCTCGAGCCGCGCGAAGAGTTTTCTCGCCTCGCGCAAGGGGGTCGAACCGTCGGCATCGCAGAAAAGCCGCAGCGAGCCCCGAGCCTCGAGCATGCCCCGACGCACCGAGTAGCCCTTGCCACGATTGCGCTCGTTTCGGAGGAGTTTCACCTCAGGGTGGTCGCGCCTGAAGTTGTCCACCAGCGCCGCCGTCTCGTCCCTCGAGCCATCGTCCACAACGATCACCTCTCCCCCACCCTCCCCGCGGACGAACTCCACCGCCGCCTCGACCGTCGAGGCGATGCGCCCCGCTTCGTTATAAGCGGGTATGACCACGCTGATTCCCAAGGTCTCGCTGCCGCGCTCCACCTCGTCAACCTCACGGGCCGCTCACCCGTCTGCCAATAGGCAGGCAATAGGATAAGAAAAATGCACCCACGGTGAAAACCCGATTGCCCCGCGGCCTGATGGGAACAACGAGAAAATCCTCGATGGGGCCTGTCGGCGGTGGTATAATCGGAAACGAGGTCAGAAAGCCAGGAACGTTGGAGGGACGCCGCC
>CAYYCI010000594.1:0-2835 GCA_964470215.1 uncultured Planctomycetota bacterium | reverse complement strand
ACCACTCGGTCATCTGCGTGGTCGAGCAGCCGCGCGACCTGATCGCCATCGAGCGGACCGGGGCCTTCAGGGGCGTTTATCACGTCCTGATGGGCCGCATCGCACCGCTGGAGAACGTCCATCCCGAAGACCTGACGATTGACCGCCTCCTCGAGCGGGTCAAGAAGACGCGACCGAAAGAGGTCATCCTCTACACGAACCCCGACTACGAGGGTGACCTGACGGCCCAACACCTGGCCCGTGTGCTCAAGCCTCTTGGGGTGCGCCTTTCGCTGCCTGCCCGTGGCATCCCCACGGGCAGCCAGATAGAATACTCGACCGAGACCATACTCCGCGATGCCCTCGAGGGCAGAACAGAGCTCGCCACTTAGGAGTGGCCGCCATGCAAATGCGAATGGAAGCGTTCCTCCAGCAACGTCCCGAGCTTCGCATGAAGCTCGCACCGCAGATCATCCAGTCCATCGAAATCCTCCAACTGCCCACCCTCGAGCTTCAGCAGCGCCTCAAGCAAGAACTCGTCGAGAACCCGGTCCTCGAGATGCAGGAAGTGGTGCCCGAGGAGGACCAGGAGCTCCAGACCGCCGCCGAGGAAGAACCCCGCGAGGAGAGAACCGAGAACGAGGAGGACTTCGAGAAACTCGAGGAGATCGAGCGGGTGGTCCGCGAGTACGGCACGCCGGCTCTCCACCGCACGGTCAGCAAGGAAGAGGGCGAGCGCAAGCTCGAGGCCATGCAAAACACCGCCGCGCCCCCCATCTCCCTCCAGGACTACCTCTTCGACCAGTACTCGCTCCTCGATACCCCGCCCGAACTCGATGAGGTGGCCGAGAACATCATCTACAACATAGACGACGACGGCTACCTCCACTACAACCTCGAGGAAATCGTCGAGTCGATGGACGGCCGCGCGACCCTCGAGCAAGCCGAACGCGCGCTCGAGATCATCCAATCGCTCGACCCACCGGGCGTGGGTGCGAGGAGTCTGGCCGAATGCCTCCTCCTCCAGATGCGCCACGACCCCGACGACCACTCTTTCGCCCGCGAACTGATCACCAACCACCTCGAAGACCTCTACATGAATCGCATCCCCAGGATCGCGAAGGAGACGGGGCGGTCGATCGAGGAGATCAAGAAGGCGGTCGAGTTCATCAGCCACCTCAACCCCAGGCCTGGGACCGCCTTCAGTTCCCAGCCTTCGCCCTTCGTGGTGCCCGATGTGGTGGTCGAGTACGTTGACGGGAACTACGAGGTCCGCCTCCAGGACGACCGCCTGCCCCGGGTCTACATCAACTCGGCCTATTCGCGCCTCCTGCGCGACAAGCGCACCAGCGAGGCGGCCAAGGACTACATCCGCAAGAGAATCCAGGCCGCGCGCTGGCTCATCGACTCGATCGAGCAGCGCCGCAGCACCCTCTACCGCATCGCTCGCGCCCTGGTGGATGCCCAGCGCCCGTTCCTCGAACACGGGATCACCCACCTGGTGCCCATGAAGATGCAGCGCATCGCCGAGGCAACCGGGGTCCACGTCTCGACCGTCTGTCGCGCCATCGCCGACAAGTACATACAGACCCCGGTCGGCATCTTCCCCATGCGCTTCTTCTTCACCGGCAGCACCCGCACCACCGACGGCCGCGCGCGCTCGCGAGTAAGCGTCAAGGAACTCGTTCGCCAAATCATCGAGGCCGAGGACAAGACCAACCCCCTCTCCGACGACGAGATCGCGGCCAAACTCCAGGCCCAGGGCTTCGACGTCGCCCGCCGCACCATCACGAAGTACCGCAAGAGCCTCGGCTACCCCTCCTCGCGCCGCCGAAAGCAATACTGAGCCTCCGGCCCCTTCTCGGCAAATAATTCTTCTCGGTGGCACATCTATGAGGAAACCCGCGATGGCGGTCCGCCGGGGCGTGTGGGCTTTGGCACGCTTTTTGCACCGCAATCACCGGCCAGGCGAGAAGGAAAAGAATGCCTTGGCTGGCTGCCAACCCCCGACTTGTCGTTCCGAAGCTCTGCATAGCGAACGTTTCGGTCCTCATGAGAAAGCATTCTTTTCCTTCTCGCCTGCATCAGGAACCAACGGTGCACAAAAGCGTGCCAAAGCCTCCGGCCCCGGCCCTTTTCAAAACCGCCCGCGGCTCTCCCGCATAGTCTCAGGCTTTCCAGCCTTTGCCGTGTCGCGGGGCGCTGGCGTCACGCACGAAAGCGCATTCGCGGCGAGCGAGATGGATTGGAGAGGTTCAGCGGCTGTCTTCCTGGCCGCCGCGGGCGTTCGCGAGCGCCTCCGAGGTTCCCAGGACGACGTTGCGGAGCCAATAGCGCGCCCCCGCGCGATTCCCCCCGATCCCGGCGAGCAGGTAGCCGTCGTTGGAGTAGTTCGCCAGGGTCGGCTCCCAGACCAGAAGCGACTCGTCCTCGGGATATAGCCTGCGGAGTTCGCCCAGGAGGTCGACCTCGACGTGGTGCCACCGCCCGTCGGCCCTCAGGTCGGGCAGTATCTTCAGCGTCTCCGCTGCTACCACCGGGTCCACCGGCCCGGTGAGGACAATGCGGTAGCGTTTGCCGTGGCACTCGAGGTAGAAATCAACCTTGGTCCCCGGCTCGAGTTTGATGTCGAAGGCCAACTTCGGGATGTCGAAAGCCGAGAAGACCCTCGGCCTCAAGGCCAGGGCGAAGGGGCCACCGCCAATGCCGTTGACAATCTCGTAGGTGGAACCGCTCAGGGCGACCCCGGTGGCCCCGTTGCCGCAGTCGTTGCTCAGGACGTGGTCGGCGAAGGGGGAGAAGCGCCTGAACTGAGGGAACGGGGCGCTCAACCTCTCGGCTGCAAGCCGCGCCTTC
>CAYYCI010000593.1:0-2849 GCA_964470215.1 uncultured Planctomycetota bacterium | reverse complement strand
GCCAGCGCCTGATGGAGAAGACACTGGTGAAGGCCAAGGAGGACCTCGAGTCGCGAGTGGGAGAACTGGTGAACCAACGGCTTGGAAACGGGAGGTTTCCGCGGCGCGAGCCCTTCGTGGCTCGCGTGCGGTTCGCCGAGAGGCCATACATGGGCTTCGACGCCCAAGAGATCGCGCCGGAGTTGGTCGAACAACTCGAGCTGAAGGCGAAGGCCGGGGTCCTGGTGACCAACGTCCGGGAGGGTTCGCCTGCCGCTGTGGCGGGGCTGAGAAAGAACGACGTGATTCAACAGTTCGATGGCAAAGAGGTGAAGACCTTCGAGGATCTCAAGCGCCTCCTGGCCGTCAAGAAGCCCGGCCAGGTGGTGGTCCTCGGGGTGGTTCGGGGCGAGGAGCGGCTGACCCTGAAGGTCAAACTCGGCAAGCGACGAGTCCCCATCGAGGATTGATTCTGATATGAGCCGCGCTTCATCAGGGTCTTTCAACGCTGTGCTGTGGCTCGCCGTGGTCCCCGGTGTGGTTTGGGCCGGGGAACTGGCGTGGCACCGGCGGACCATGCGCCAGGCGGCGCCCGACGGCTACGTGGCCGTGGCGGAGTTGGCCGGCCCAAGGAATGGCCAGCTGGCGGCCGCGCTGATGTGTGTGGGCGAGAAGGCCACGCTGGAGGCCCGCGACGGAAGATGGCGCGTGAGCGTGGGCGGGCGCGAGGCGGCCTCCGGCCCGTTGCCCGACGGCCCGCCGGGGCTTTTCGCCAAGCGGACGCGGGACACCCTGGTTCTCGGGTGCAACGGGCGTTGGGTCCACGCGCTCGAGGCCGGCCCCCTCCCCGCGATGCCCCAGGTGATGGTGGGGGTGGGGCCTGCGGTGGGGGTGCGGTCGTTCAGGTTGGTGAGGCGGGAGGCCGTGCGGTTCGCGGACGACTTTCCCGACCCCGAGCCGATAGTCGGGGTGTGGGAGCCGATTCAGGGGAGTTGGGCGCTGAGTTCGTTGTCGTTTGCCGACCGCAGCGCCAATCCGGCGGAGTTGGCGGCGGTCTTCGATAGGCCCGACGACGTGGCCTCGCGCGGCCGGACGCGCAAGGCGGAGGTGGGAATCGGCGTGTTGTTGGGCGCGGGGTCTGGCGGGGTGTATGTCGCGCGGGTGGCGTCGGACTCGCCGGCCGAGCGAGCGGGGTTGCGCGTGGGCGATGCCATCCTGGCGGTTGATGGCAAGGCGGTGGACAACATCCTCGACGCCATCACCCTTCTGAGGGGCAAGGTCGGCTCGGAGGTAGCGGTCAAGTTCGAGCGGCCGGGCAAGACGGGGACGGTGCGCATGCGCAGGGAGATCGTCGAGTGGGGGAAGACGCGGCGCTATGTGCCGATCCTCCCCGCCTCGGACGACCAGGCCGCGCTGATCGTCGCGGGGAAGAACTACTGGTGCGACTACACTTTCCGGTGTTCGGTGCGGACGTGGAACCCCGGAGGGTTCGGGCTGGTCTTTGCCTACCTCGACGAGGCGAACTACCACGTCTTCCGCTGGCTGGGCGAGCGGAGTTGTCCCGGTGGGCTTTTGGTCCTCGAGCGCGTTCGCGGTGGGAGAAGGCATCGGTTGGCCGAGGCGCGGGGCGATTTCTTCCCCGTGGACTTCTACGCCCTGGAGGTTCGCCTCGAGGGTGGGCGCCCGGGGCAGGTCGCCGTCGAGTGTCTGGTGGATGGCCAGGTGGTCCTGAGCGGGAAGGACGACGCGATCGTGCCCGGGAAGGTCGGGCTCTGGGCCGAGGCGCCGGGGACGGTTTTCTTCGACGACGTGGCCGTGGCCGCCGACCCCGAGGAGTTGCCCGCGAGCAATCGCGAGGTCAAGAGCGTCGAGTTGCTCGAGGACCGCGTGATGCGCTACTGGGCCGACCCGGCATATCAATGGGTCCATTCGGGGCTGGTGTGGTGGCACAAGTCGCCCTTCTACGGCGACGTGGCGGTGAATTGTCCGGTTGGCGCCGAGGCGCCCACCCGCCAGGTCATATGTGCGACCGAGCACGAGACGGCCGCGGGCTACGAGTTCGTTCTGGACCCCGCGAAAGGCACCTCGGCCCTCGCCCGGGTGGGGAAGCAGGTCGCCCAGAAGGCCCTGGATGGGAAACGGCCCCGAGCGGTGAGCCTGAGCCGCCGCGGCACCCGCATCACGGTGGACTTCGACGGCAAGCCGTGGATGGAGTTCGACGACCCCGATCCCCTGAAGGGCACCCTGGTGGCGGTGGCCGCCCCGTCGTTGCGCGAGGTCCAGGTCTCCAGCCCGAACGTCTTCGAGGACTACTTCAGCGGCTGCCCCACCGAGTGGCACGTGCTGGATGGCTACTGGGAGGTGATGAACCGCTGGGTCTGTGACCCGCGGTGGTCGTTTTTCGGGGGGAGGAACGACGAGGGGCTGGTGGCGATCTGGAGCAAGCGCCGCCTCGACGGCGACTGCACCCTCGAGGTGGACGTCGGCGTGATGATGATGGAGATGAACACCAGTTACAAGAATATGCGCGACGTCGGGGTGGCGATCTGTGCCACGGACAACGACGTGGCGAGTGGCTACACGGCCATCGTCGGCGCGCAGGGGAACACGAGGACGCTTCTTTTCCGACGCGGCAAGTTGGTGGCCTCGACGACCAGTGCCAGCGCCTTGTTGCCGAGGGTCAAAATGGGCGGCGCGGAGCTCTACACCCAACACCGCGGTTGGTTCCACCTCCGCCTCGAGAAGCAGGGGAAGACCGTCAGGCTCTACCTCTGGGACCGCCTGGCGCTGGCTTACGAGGACCCGGAGCCGCTAGCGGGAGGGCATGCGGCGGTGTGGACGGTTCGCAACGGGCTGCTGGTGGCGAAGGC
>CAYYCI010000592.1:0-2852 GCA_964470215.1 uncultured Planctomycetota bacterium | reverse complement strand
GAGGGCGGGAAGCCTGACTTCCTGCCCCGCGTGCCCATCCTCATGCAGTTCGCCGCCGAGTTCATCGGCTCGAACTACGGGGCATTCGCCTCGGACCACCGCGTGCTGGTCGAGGCGAACCTGCGCTGCGCCGAGTTCTTCGGCTTCGACCAGGTCAGCGCCATCTCCGACCCCTACCGCGAGACCCAGGGCTTCGGGGCCGAGATCGAATTCGTCCGCGACGGCGTGCCGCGCTGCCCCAACCCACCGCTGGCAAACACCACGGACCTCTCGGTCCTCAAACGCCCCGAGCCCCTCACCTCCGAGCGGATGCTCGACCGCGTTCGCGCCGTCGAGCGCTTCAAGCAGGCCGTCGGGGGAGAGATGTCCATCCTCGGCTGGGTCGAGGGACCCGCCGCCGAGGCCGCCGACCTCCGAGGGGCCATGGAGTTCCTCGTTGACCTGAAACTGCGGCCTGGGTTCGCCGCCGAGTTGATGGACCTGTGTGTGGAGGTCGGGGTGGAGTTTGCCAGGGCGCAACTGGCCGCGGGCGCCGACACTATCGGCGTGGGCGATGCAATCGCCAGCCAGGTCTCGCCCGCCCTCTACGAGGAACTCATCTTCCCCCGCGAGCAACGCCTCTTCAGCGCTATCCACGAGGCCGGCGGCCTCGTGCGCCTCCACATCTGTGGCGACACCACCCATCTGCTCCCCTATTTCGGCCGTTTGGCGGTCGACATAGTGGACCTCGACTGGCAGGTGGATATGGCGAAGGCGCGCAAGACCATCGGCCAGCGAAAAGTCCTCACCGGCAACCTCGACCCCGCCACCGCGGTGAAGTTCAGCAACCCCGAGCGCATCCGCGAGGGCCTCCGGGGCATCTACCGCCAGGTTGGCCTGCCCTACATGGCCGGTGCCGGCTGTGAAATCCCCTCCGGAACCCCGAACGAAAACCTCAAGGCCCTCTGCGAGCCGATCCGCTGTTGAGAGAAAAAATGGACGAAAAGCAAAGACGCCGCGCACAACGTTGCCTGAGCTGCCCCGTGTGCCGTCGGGCGCGCAAGAAACAGAAGGGCCTTGCTTATTGGCTCGTGAGGAGCGTCGAGGGGTCCATCTGCCCTTACTGCCGGGCATATGAGCGGGTAACGGGCCGGAAGGCCCACGAGCCGCTCACGCCCGAGGCAGCCTCCCGCCTGCGCGGCAACGAGTGAATGGACCCGACGGCCGAGGCAGGCCTGTTGCCTACGGACTGGGCGAAGAGGTGACCTTCTCGAAAGGCCAGGCGACGATGCCGCCTTCCATCACCTTGACGTTTCGCCAGCCGTTGGCCTCGAGGACCCGCGCGGCCTCGTAGCCGCGAAGCGATATCTTGCAGTAGCAGATAATCTCGGCGTTCTTGTCCTGGGGCAGTTCGTCGAGCCGCTCACGCAGGGCGCTCAGCGGGATGAGTTTCTCGCCCACATCCAGGCGCACGGCCTCGTACTCGTCGGGGCCGCGAGCGTCCAGCAACAACGGTTTCTCCCCGCGTTCCAGTTTCGCCTTGACCTCCGCTGCGGAAATGCCCTTGTAGATGCCGCGTATCTTGTTCTCCAGGACGTGCGCCGCGGTGATCAGCGGGTCAGTGGCGGGCGAGAAAGGCGGGGCGTAGGGCAGGTCGGCGCTCGTCAGGTCGGCCAGGCTCAGCCCCCCGTGAAGCGCCAGAGCCGCAGCGGCAACGCGCTTGCTCACGTCCCCGGGCCCCACGCACTGGAACCCCAGGACTTTGCCCGTCTGGGCGTCGGCCACGAGTTTCATCACGAGAGGGTAAGCGCTCATGAACGGGGGCTTGTCGAGCGCCGCGCAAACTGCTCCAACGGCTTTCTCGTAGCCTGCATCGCGCGCGGCGTCTTCCGACAGGCCGGTCGAGCCGGCCGCATAGTCGAAAACCTTGCAGATGGCCGTAAGGAAGGTGCCCGGGAAGGTCACGCGATTGCCCAGGACCACGTTCTCGCCGACCGCCCGCCCTTCCAGGTTGGCCAGGTCACCGAACGGGGCGTGGACCGGTCGGCCTGTGAGGCGATGGGGCACCTGGACGCAATCCCCGCAGGCGTAGATGTCGGGGTCGGAGGTCTGCATGAACTGGTTGACGACGATCCCGCGCTCTACCTCCAGGCCGGCCTTCCGCGCCAACTCGACGTTCGGCCTCACCCCCACCGCCACGACGGCCAATTGGGTGGGCAGCTCGGTGCCGTCCTGGAGCCTGACGGCCTCGAGTTTGCCGTCCCGGCCGACGAACTCGGCCACGGCGTTGCCGGTTATCACATCGGCTCCGTTAGCCTCGACGATGTGGTTCTCGACCAGTTTGGCCAGTTGGGGGTCGAGGAAGGAGAGAATCTGGGGGAGCATCTCGACGATTGTCACGCTGATTCCCGCCAGACGGAGCGCCTCGCAGGTCTCCACCCCGATCAACCCGCCCCCGACGACCACCGCCTTCTTGATCTCGCCCGCGTCGCGAATCTGCCTCAGGCGGTCCGCGTCGGCCAGCGAATGGAGAGTCACGACCCCCTCGAGGTCGCTCCCCGGGACCGGTGGCACCAGCGGCCTCGTGCCGGTCGCCAGGACGAGTTTGTCGTAGGGAAGCGTCCCGGTCTCGCCAGTTCGGAGATTTCGCCAAGCAACGGTCCTGGCCCGCCGGTCAATCCCGGTCGCCTCGGTGGAGGTCATGGCGGTAATGGCCTTAGAGTTCATGAAGAAGGCCGGGTCGCGGACGACCCCGGTGGGAGTGCAGATGAGGAGTCGGCGGTCATCGAAGAACCCGCCGATGTAATAGGGATAGCCGCAGGAGGCCATCGAGAGGTCAGGGTCTTTCTGGATGATGGTGATCTCGGCGCTCT
>CAYYCI010000591.1:0-2853 GCA_964470215.1 uncultured Planctomycetota bacterium | reverse complement strand
CCACCTGCGCCACATGGCGGCCGAGTTCGCGCGCGAGTTTCCCAAGATCGCCGGCCGCCTCATGCTCCCGACCGATCCCACGAGCCCCTGCGAGGACCCGTGGGTCGAGCGGCTCCTCGAGGGCTTCGCATACCTGGCCGCGCGGGTCCACGTGAAACTCGACGCCGAGTTCCCCCGCTTCACCCACTCGCTCCTCGAGACCATCTACCCCCACTACCTGGCCCCCACGCCCTCGATGGTGGTGGTTCAGCTCCAGCCCGACCTGAGCGAGGACGGCCTCGCCGAGGGTTTCGAGGTGCCTCGCGGCTCGGTCCTCCGCGGGCGCGGCGGCCAGACCCGATGCGAGTACCGCACCGCCCACGACCTCACCGTCTGGCCCCTGCGGGTGGTCGAGGGCGCCTACCACAGCCGCGACCTGGCGGCCCTCGAGGTCCCTGGCGGCGCGGATGCCCGCGCGGGCATCCGCCTGCGCCTCGAGGCGACGGCCGGCCTGCGCTTCGACGAACTGAAAGCCGACCGCTTGACCTTCCACCTGCCAGGGGCGGGCGAACTGCCCGTGAGACTCTACGAGCAGGTCTTCGCCCACGCCAAAGGCATCCTCGTCCAGAGCATCACCCGCCCCGTCAAGTGGCAGACCGTCCTGCCCGCCTCGAACATCCGCCGCGTGGGCTTCAGCGACACGGAAGCCCTCCTCCCCTACGACGCCCGCTCGTTCCACGGCTACCGGCTCCTGCGCGAGTACTTCGCGCTGCCCCAGCGCTTCTTGTTCTTCGAGGTCACCGGCCTGCGCGAGGCGTTCGCCAGGTGTGCCGCCAGGCAGATCGACCTCGTGGTCCTGACCGACCAGGAGGACCTGGAACTCGAGGGCCGCGTGGGCGCGGAGAGTTTCGCGCTCTTCTGCACCCCGGCCATCAACCTCTTCCCCAAGCGCGCCGACCCGATCCAACTGACCGACCGCTACGCCGAACACCACGTGGTGCCCGACCGGACCCGCCCCGACCACTTCGAGGTCTATCGCGTCACGCGCTGTGTGGGCATCGGGGTGAGGGCGGGCGAGGAACAGGAGTTCCTGCCCTTCTACTCGGCCACGGACTTCGAGGGCGAGCGCGGCGCCTACTTCGTCGTCAACCGCTTGCCCCGGACCCTCTCGGCCCGCGAGCGCCAGCGCGGCAGACGCTCCTCTTACGCTGGCAGCGAGGTCTATATCAGCCTGGTGGATGCCCGCGCGGCGCCGTATAGCACCGACCTTCGCCAACTGAGCGTCGAGACCCTCTGCACGAATCGCGACCTGCCCATCCTGATGGCCGTCGGGCAGGGCCAGAGCGACTTCGACCTCGACACCGCCGCCAGCGCGCCCGTCGAGGGCATCCGTTGCGTCAGCGGGCGCCCGACTGCCCCGGTGGCCTCGTTCGCCGAGGGCGACTTCGCCTGGCGAGCCATCAGCCACCTGGCGCTAAACTACCTCTCGCTGACCGACACCGACGAACGCTCGGGGGCGGGGGCGCTGCGCGACCTCCTCAAACTCTACGCTGACCCGAGCGACGAGATGATCCGGAAGCAGATCGAAGGGGTCAAGTCGGTCGTCGCTCGCCCGGTCACCCGCCCCGTGCCCACCCCGGGGCCGATTGCCTTCGCGCGGGGCCTCGAGGTCGAGGTGACGATGGACGAGTTGGCCTTCGCGGGAACCGGCATCTTCCTCCTCGGCGCCGTCCTCGCCGAGTTCTTCACCCGCTACGTCAGCGTCAATTCATTCACCGAGACCGTCATCCGCAGCACCCAACGCGGGACCGTGATGCGATGGAAGCCGAAGATCGGACAACGGCAGATTCTCTGATCCGCCGCCTGGCCGAGCGGCCATACAGTTTCGACTTCTTCCAGGCGGTGCGGCGCCTGGAGTGTGCCCGCAGGCCACTCCCCCCCACCGGCCACTCGCGCACCCCGGCCGAAGACCCCGTGCGGCTGTGTCAGAACCCCTCGCTGGCCTTCCCGCCCTCGACCCTCGAGAAGGTCGAGCCCGGGAAAGGGGGGAAGCCCCCGAGGCTCTTCGTGCGATTCGCTGGCCTCTTCGGCCCGAACGGCCCCATGCCAATCGAGTTCACCGCCTACGCCCACGAGCGCATGCTCCGCGGCGACCAGACCATCGCGCGGTTCCTCGACGTCTTCCACCATCGCATGCTTTCGTTCTTCTACCGCGCGTGGGCCTCCTGCCAACAGAGCGTCAACTACGAGCGTGGCGAGGGGGACCGCTACGCCATCTACATTGGGAGCACCTTCGGCCTGGGCATGCCGTCGCTTCGCGGGCGCGACGCCGTGCCCGACGCCGCGAAACTCCACTATTCCGGCCATCTGGCCTGCCAGACCCGCCACGCCGAGGGACTGAGGTCAATCCTCCAGGACTATTTCGGCGTGAAGGTCCAGGTCGAGGAGTTCGTGGGGCAGTGGCTCGACTTGCCACCCGATTGCCTGTGTCGGCTGGGCGAGAGCCCGGCCACAGGGACCCTGGGCCGCACGGCCATCTGTGGGCGGCGCATCTGGGACTGCCAGGAGAAGTTCCGCGTGCGCTTCGGCCCGATGGGCCTGGCCGACTACGAGCGCATGCTCCCGGATGGGGCCAGTTTCGTGCGCCTACGCGACTGGGTTCGCCTGTACCTCTGCGACGAACTCACCTGGGAACTCCAACTGGTGCTGAAAAAGGAAGACGTGCCCAGGGTCCATCTGGGAAAGTACGGCCGGCTCGGCTGGACGACCTGGCTCCAGAGCCGGCCGCCCGAACGCGACGCGGACAACCTCGTGCTGCGCCCGCCCGCAGCCTGACACTTGTTCGAGGACGATTGCGATGGCCGAGATCAGCCG
>CAYYCI010000590.1:0-2858 GCA_964470215.1 uncultured Planctomycetota bacterium | reverse complement strand
CTGGCACCCGACCCCGGCTCCTCGTCCCGAAACGCCGCAGGGGAACGCCTTGCGCCGTCTCGGCAAAGCATTCTTTTCCTTCTCGCCTGCGTTTGGAACCCACGGTGCACAAAAGCGTGCCAGAGCCCACGCGCCCAAGTCTATCTCGAGGCCAACCACGGGCCTCCTGCATAGTCCCAGGCTTTCCAGCCTGTGCGAAAGGGTCCATCCGCGTCCTCCTGTGTCCATCGGTGCCGAATACTCTTGATGCTTTTCCTTGAAGTCCTGCGCGCGGCGACATATAATCGGTCTTAGGATCACCCGGAGAACAAGCATGGATGCGCGCCGCCTCTGGCTCGCCGCAGCACTCATCCTCGCCATCTCCGCCCAGGCCGACGTCGTGCGCCTGAAGTCCGGCGGCATGGTCGAGGGCGTCATCGTCAAGCAAACCAAGACCCAAGTCGTCGTCCAGACCAACTCGGGCGGCAAGGTTACCCTGCGCCTGGCCGACGTTGCTTCAATCGAGAAGAAGCCCTCCGCTTTCCAGATCTACCGCGACATGCTGGCCAAACTCTCGGACGACGACGCCGATGGGCACTACTCGCTGGGCCTCTGGTGCCAGGAACACCGCCTGTTCCGCCAGGCGCGCGAGCAGTTCGAGAAGACCATCGCCATCAACCCCAACCACAAAGGGGCCAGGGAGAGGCTCGGCTACGTGCTCCTGGGCGGCAAGTGGGTGACCAAGGCCGAGGCGATGAAGGCCAACGGCTTCGTCCTCCACAAAGGCGAATGGGTTACCGCCGAGCAACTGGCCGAGAAGAAGAACCGCCAGGCGGCGATTGCCTGGGCCAATCGCCTGAAGGGGCTACTCGCACGCGCTCCCCGCAATCCCGACACCGCAGAGCAACTCCTCCGCCGCGAGATCGGCAAGGAGCCCTCCGTGGCGGCTCAGATGGCCCTTCGGAGCATCCTTGCCGAGATGGTCGAGAAGGCCGAGAACGCCAGGACGGACCGCGACAACGACCTCCGGCTCGCCCTCGCACGCCTCGTCGGGGACCAGAAGGACCCCAAGGCCACCGCTCTACTGCGCCGGTGCGCCATGCACGACCCCGACCTGAAGGTCCGCCAGGCGGCGGTCGCGGCACTCGCCGAGCAACACGACGCCGCTAACACGGCCTATTTCGTCGCATTGCTCCGCAGGTTCACCAGCGAGAAGATCAGGCTCAGCGGCAGCGCCAGGCTGCGGAGCATCGCGCGGTTGGTCCTCAAGCGTGCGGCTCAGGCCCTCCAGGGCCTCGGCGACCCGAGGGCCATTCCCGCGCTCGCCCGGGCCATGATCGTCCATTTCTACGTGCCCAAGGAAGACGACGCCGGCCCCCCGCCGGTGACCATCGGCTTCTCGACGACCACTTACGTCGGCGGACAAACCTTCATTGACCCGTTCGGCAACGAGTTCGTCATCCCGCTGACCGAAGGGTCGAACTGGGGCCTCGAGCCGCCGCTCTCGGACAAGGACCCCGACGAGTCGTTCTTCTTCAACACGGCGGCCTACGAGGCCCTGCGGGCCGTCACGGGCCAGGACTTCGGCCACGACAAACGCGCCTGGCTGGCCTGGTGGTACCGCAACCGCCACAATCTCGAAGACTAAGCTGTGTGCGAGAATCCGGGGGCTGGTGGGACGACGTGAGTTCACGCCACTCCACCAGCTCCCGTTCAGAGGAGTTCCTCGCCGTGGTCCACGCGGCGCTGGCCGCTGCGGCGCGTCGGCGCCTCCTCGATCCTGGGAACCTGCTCCCCCACTTCGGCCATGCGCCGAAGGAGCCGCTCGCGCATGACCTTCGCGACCTTCTTATGCGATTCCATTTCGATGAGGTTGCGCAGTTCGTGGGGGTCGCTGTCGAGGTCGTAGAGGAACTCCTCGACGTAGCGGTCAGAGGCTGGATCGCGGCTGCCGTTTTTGTCGGGCGCCGAGACGCTGTACTTCCAGCGGTGGGTGCGGACGCATCGGCCGACCTGCGCCTCGCTGATCTGGGCGAAGACCTCCTCGGGCCAGCCCTCGCTCGAGCCGCGCACGAGCGGCAGGATCGAACGCCCCTGCATCCGCTCGGGGACGGATATCCCGGCGGCATCCAGGAGGGTCGGCGGCATGTCCACCAGGCTCACCAACTGGCGGATGCGTCCCCCGCCGAAGAAACCCGGCCCCTGAAGGGCCATGGGGATGCGGGTGGAACTCTCGTGGCACGAGCGCTTGTATTCGCTGTTGCGAGTCTTGAAGTGGCAGCCGTGGTCCGAGGTGTAGAGCACGATCGTGTTCTCGACCAGGTGAAGGCTCCGCAGGGCATCGAGCAGGCGGCCGAACGCCTCGTCGAGCCGCTTGATCATGCCCCAGTAGCCGCCCAGGTGTTGATGGGTCGAACCGCCCAGCGCGGCCAGGTCGGGCGGAATCCAGCGGCCATCGTAGCGCTCGCGGTAGCCCACGGGTGGGGGGTAGTCGTCCACGTGGTTCTGGAAGTGTGGCTCCAGGTACGAGACGAAAAGGAAAAACGGCTCGTCCTGGTGGGCGTCGATGTAGCGGATGGCTGCGTCGGTCGTGGCGTCCACGCGGTAGCCTGGCAGGTGGACCTCGTTGCCCTTCTTGTCGTAGAGGATGCACCGGTATGGCCGGGAGCAGAACTCCGTGACGTTCGCCCCCAGCCAGTAGTCGTAGCCGCCCTGTTCGGCCTCGGGCACCACGTTCTGGCTGGCCAGGTGCCACTTGCCGATGTAGCCGGTCGCGTAGCCTGCCTCGCGGAAGTAGTGGGCGAGGGTCCTCTCGCCCGGTCGCAGGGCAAGGCCGTTGCGGAAAACCCCTGTGTTGGTCGCGTAGAGGCCGGTCTGTA
>CAYYCI010000589.1:0-2891 GCA_964470215.1 uncultured Planctomycetota bacterium | reverse complement strand
CGGCACCCACGCCTTCATGCAACTCCGCTTCGTCACAGGACTGGAGGTCGTCGCCCTGCGGGCCATGCTCGAGGCCTTCTGCATAACCAGCGGCCTCGACGACCACTTCACCACCTATTGCGAACTCTCCAATGGCGGTCGCGCGCTCGTCCGAGCGAGCCAGATCGCAATCGGCCACAAGAACGACCTGCGCCTCGAGGTCGTCTGTGAGGAGGGCACCCTGGCCTGGCGACAGGAAGAGGCCGAGAAGGTGACAATCCACACTCTCGACGGTTCGGAACACACCTACTGGCGCGGCGCCCTCCCGGAACGCGACCGCCTCCTGGGCGCAATTCCGAAGTGGCTCAGGGTCGAGGCGACGATCCCCGCCGGCCACCCGGAGGGCTTCCACGACGCCTACGCTCGGCTCCATCGCTCCTTCGAGGCCGACGTGCGGCGCTACAACACCGCCAGGCCCTTCCGTTGCGACGGCTCGCGCTATGCGAACGTCCGCGATGGCCTCGCCCACATGCGCTTCGTCGAGGCGGCCGCGGCAAGTTCCAGGAGAGGCGGCAAGCGACTGGTCCTCCGAGGCGGGGCGTCTCGCCCCGCGAAACCGATCTCCGCCGGGGGAAGACGCCGGGCGCTCTGTCGCAGGGAGTTGTAGGCGGGGCGTCTCGCCCCGCGTCCGGTTCTGAAACCGCAGATGGACGCAGATGAACGCGAGCGATAGAATCGCCACAGTTGAACGCGGAAAAACACCCGTGAACCGCGATGAAGACCAGAACGGTTCTTCTTCGTGCTCTTCGTGTCCCTTCGTGGAAGTCTCCGGTAGGCGGGGCGTCTAGCCCCGCGTATTCGCCCGTAGGGGCACGGCACCGCCGTGCCCGCCCCAGGCCAAGACGGCCCGGCGACAAGGGGAAAAACCGATGTCAAGGAGAAATCTCATGCGGCGAAGAGAATTCCTCGGACGACTGGCCACGGGCGGGGCAGGCCTTGTGGTGTTGCCACGCTGGGCGCGCGGCGCCGCCCCCAGCGACACTATCCGCATGGGCATCATCGGCGTCGGGGGCATGGGCGGCGGCCACGTCCGCTGGTTCCTCGGCCAACCCGACGTGCGCATCGTCGCCATCTGCGACGTTGACGCCCGCCGTCGCGCCGAGAAACTCAAGTGGGTCCACGACCGGTACCGCAACCAGGAGGCGAAAGGCTACGGCGATTTCCGCCGAGTGCTCGACCGGCCCGACATAGACGCCATCTCGACCGCCACACCCGACCACTGGCACGCGCTGGTCACCTGCACCGCCTTCCAGGCCGGCAAGGATGCCTACAGCGAGAAGCCCCTCGCCCACAACTACCGCGAGGCCCGGGCCATGCTCACCATGTGCCGGCGCTACGGCCGCATCTTCCAACTCGGCACCCAAATCCACGCGGGAGACAACTACCACCGCGTCGTCGAACTCGTCCGCTCGGGGGCACTGGGCAAAATCCACACGGTCCACGTGTGGAAGTCAATGGGCTGCCCGGTGATCCGCGAGGCGGGGCCGCGGAAGCCGCCGCCCGGCTTCGACTACGAGATGTGGCTCGGCCCTGCGCCCTGGCGCCCCTACCATCCGGGCCACGTCTTCTTCAACTTCCGCTTCTTCCTCGACTACTCGACCGGGTTCTACGCCGACTTCTGGTGCCACATAAGCGACATCGCGTTCTGGGCTCTCGACCTCGGCTCGCCGACGACAATTGCGACGCGGGGCGAGTTCCAGACCGAGGGCGAGGCCGACGCCCCGAAATGGCTCGACATGGACCTCGAGTTCCCGGATGGCCTGCGCTACCTGTGGCGCAGCCGCCGCCCGCGCGAGGCACCGGGAAAGGTCGGCGGCGGCATCGGCTGCTGGTTCCAGGGCACGGAAGGCTCGCTGGTCTGCGACTACGGCGCCAGGGAAATCTTTCTGGGGAAGGAGGTCCTCCGCGACCTGCCTCACGTGCCAAAGACCATCCCCCGCTCGCCAGGCCACCAGCGCAACTTCCTCGACAGCGTCAAGAGCCGCCGCCCCACCGAGAGCAACCTGCCCTACGTCTTCCGGATGACCGCCCCGATGTTCTTCGGTCGGATATCGCTGTTGCTAGGTCGGCCTTTGCGCTGGGATGCGGCGAAAGAGGAATTCACCAGCGACGAGGAGGCCACCCGCCTGCTCGGCCGCGTCCACCGCGAGCCGTGGACCATGCCAGTCTAGAAGGTTCCCCTCTATCTTGACGCGCGCGGGCCTTTGCGATAATATCTGGCTTGAAACCTGGAGTTCCGCCCCATATTAGCCAGTGCAGGGGAAACGCGATGGGACGATATAACTTCGCGCTCATTGGCTGTGGCATGGTCGGCCAACACCACATCACCGCCATAAAGGGCGTGCGCGGCGCCCGACTGGTCGCGATCTGCGATGTCGTCGAGGAGAACGCCCGACGCTTCGCCGAGCAGAACGGCGTGCCCTGGTACACCGACTACGGCAAGATGCTCCAGTCCCACCCCGAGATTGACGTGGTCAACGTGTGCACGCCCTCCGGCCTCCACCTCGAGCCGGCCCTGGCCGCTATCGAGGCCAGGAAGCATTGCATAGTGGAAAAGCCCCTCGAGATCACCCTCGACCGCTGCGACCGCCTGATAGGAGCCGCCGAGAAGGCCAGGGTGGAACTGGCCACCATCTTCCCCTCGCGATTCGGAGCCGCCGCCAAGGAGCTCAAGAGGGCCATTGACCGGGGACGCTTCGGCAAACTCACCGTCGGCGACGCATACGTCCGATGGTGGCGCACCCAGCAGTACTACGACAGCGGCGGCTGGCGCGGAACCTGGAAACTCGACGGCGGCGGAGCACTCATGAACCAGTCCATCCACTCCGTGGACCTGATCCAGTGGTACATGG
>CAYYCI010000588.1:0-2893 GCA_964470215.1 uncultured Planctomycetota bacterium | reverse complement strand
TCAGGTCGATTTCCTCGAAGGCCACCGCCTGGTCGTCAGGATGTTCGGCCGCGGCAGCCGAGTTGTATGTCGGCGAGGGAGGGGCATTTCTTCGCGCGACCTCGACCCCGTTGAGATACGCCACGAAGCCGTCGTCGTAGGCAACGCGAAGCGTCAGCGACTTGTAGCGGGGGAGCATCGCCGCCGGGATGTCGAATTCGGCCCGGACGTAGATCGAGGCGTTGACTCCGACCATTTCGTCCGCCACGTCGGTGGCGATCAGGGAGGCGAATGCGCCGTCGTCGTCGAAGCCGATGCCGCTGGCTGCGGGGGTCCAGCCTGTGTCGTCGAACAGGCGCCCTGTCCACGACGAGCCGAGAGCGTCGTCCGTCGGCACCAGGTATGCCAGGTTCGCCCCGTCCCCCACCAGGGTGTCGGGTGAGAACACGACCTCGGAGAGGCCGTAGGAGACATCCTCGAGTTGCCGCGGGAAGGTCGGATTGAACTCGCTGACCACCAGGCCGTCCGGATTCACGAGCGCGAGGTACTCGCCGTCGTCGTCGAGTTGGAAGTTGGTGTGGAGGCCGCCGTCGAGGGGCGTTGGGTGTTTGCCGGAAGCGAAGACCACCAGGTAGTCGTTCGGGGGGATTGCCACGTCGGGGAACGGCCACTTCGCCAGGTCGCCAGGGTCGTCGGTCAGGAACCAGCCGTCGAGCGAGACCGGTCGGTCGTTGGGGTTGTGGATTTCGATCCAGTCGGGGTGGTCGCCGCCTTCGTCGGCCAGGCCCTGGTAGTTGTCGGCCAGGAATTCGGTGATGACAAGCGGGCCGAGATCGGGGCCGCCATCGAGGGGCGCCGGGTCGCCGCTCAAGACGCTCCGCAAGCCGGGCGGGAAAGAACCGACCTCGAAGGAGGCGGCAGCGACCAGTCCGCCGGACTGAGCACCACCGCCCTCATAGCGGCGGTTCTTCCAGCCGTCGGCGGTCGGGGAACGCTCGTAGAGGGGACGGCCCGGGATCAGGGCGTCGTAGAAGACCTTGCGCACGTCGGCCTCTTGCACGAGGCCGTCGCCGCCTGGGAAGTCGGGCATGTCGTTGTAGTAGGCGTCGGCGGCGTTCCAACGGTCGCTGCCCTCGGCGGGCATGTCCACGTCGATGCCCTGAGACCAGTAGTAGATGAGCAGGAGGTCGGCGTTATCAATCACCCCGTCGCCAAAATCGCCCGCGTTGTCGCTCGGGCCGTGGTGGGGACAGACGTCGCCGACCAGGTACCAGACGCGCTCGGAGACGCTCACCATGACCGGAACGGGGCTGTGGGAAGCCTCGCGCCCGTCGTAAGCCACGACCGTGAAGGCCTCGAGGTTCCCGGAGGAGGGTTCGGGCGGCGTCCACTCGAGGCTCTCGCCCGGGCCGAGGAGCGTTGTGCCGGGGGAGACCGGCTGGCCGTCTTTGGTCAGTTGTCCCGTGGTGATGGCCTCGATGCGGAACGAGATTTCGTCGCCGTTGGGGTCGGCAGCATCCGAGGCCGCGAGCAATTCGTCGTAGGCTATCGTGAACGGCTCCCCCTCGGTCGCCCCCGTCAGAGTGGCAATCGAGGTGAGGGTCGGCGGCTGATAAAGGACGACGTTCACGTTCTCGAAGACCGCGGTGGCCACAGCGCCGTCGTTGTGGGCGGTGAGGGCAAGGCCGACATACGCCTCGGAGCCCATGAAGACTGCGTCGCTGCCGAGGAGCGTCCAGTCGGAGCCATTGGGGGAGGCGTAGGCCGTGTAGGTCTCACCCTCACGGACCAGCCGCACCCAGTACGGCGCGGCCCCCGCGGTGGCAACGTTCGTGCAACTCCCGCCGGCGTTCGGTCGCCGCTGGAAGGCCACTCCTCGGCTCGGAGTGACGACCGTCATGGCGAAACTGGCGTCGGGCTCCAGGGAACCTCGGAACATCACCCCCGCCTTCGCCCACGAGTTGGTGTTGGTGAGGCTGACGACGCGGGCCATGATCTCGCCGTCGCCGGCGAACGGACGATAGACGTAGTGGAACTCGTCGTTGTAGCCCCAGATGTCGGCCCCCGAGGCCTGGACGGTGAACGTGCCGTCGGAGTAGGTCATGTCCCCCGGGACCGCCACGTCGCCGATGTCGTCGTGTTGCCAGGCCACGTAGGTGAAGCCGAGTTGGGAGCCAGGGGCCACCGTGTTGCCGAAAGTGTCCTGGACGCCTGTGACGGCCAGCGTGTAGGACGCCCCCTCGGTCATGGCGTCGCCCAAGGTGAGGACCACTGAGCGACCATCTCCTTCCAGCGACGCCGAGACCACCGGGAGCGGGTTCGACGAGGCGTCGAGGACGGAGTAGTTGGCGGTCGTCTCGGCAGACGCCCGCTCGACGACCTTCCCGAAAATCACCGCCAGGTGGGTCTCGTCGAGCGGCCTGACCTGGTGCAGGCTGGGCCGCGGCGAGGCGGCCAGCGGCTCGGACGGCTCGCTCTCGTAGCCGTCGCCGTTGACGGCGATGACCTGATAGACGTAGGCGCGGTCCTCGGCCAGGCCAGTGTCGTGGTAGTGGGTTTCCGCGGTGGTCGCGACCTCGAGCCCATCGCGGATGACGCGGTAGAAGGCCACGCCGCTTTCGGGATCGGTCGAGGCCTCCCAGGAAATGGCGATCTGGGAATTGGTGGGCGCGGTGAACGCCAGGCCGCCTGGCGCGGTCGGCGGCGTCGAGTCCACGAATTGGTTTTCGGCTCCCGGGGTGCCCCCAGGGATGCTGGGTCGCCAGTTGGCCGGGTCGTTGCCGTATTCGGTGGGCATCCACCTGGCGAGGGCGGCCCCTTGACCGTCGGCCTCCTCGGGCCAGGGGGCCTTGTCGTTATACCGCACGCGCTCGACCAGAATCTGGGGCACGAACCCTCCTGGTTCCGGGTCGCC
>CAYYCI010000587.1:0-2896 GCA_964470215.1 uncultured Planctomycetota bacterium | reverse complement strand
TTGTAGGCGGGCCGTCTCGGCCCGCGAGAGGCCAGGAGACGAGACGACGCGGGGCGGGACGCCCCGCCTACATGCCCGAGAGAAAGGAGAGTGGGGAGAATGAGCGGGTTCGAGATCGTGAAAGGGCCGTTCGAGCCGACCTGGGAGTCGCTCCGCCAGTTCGAGTGTCCCCGATGGTTCCGCGACGCCAAACTCGGCATCTGGGCACACTGGGGGCCGCAATCGGTGCCGATGTACGGGGACTGGTACGCGCGGAACATGTACATCGAGGGCCACGACCAGTATCTCCACCACTGGCGGGTCTATGGCCACCCGTCGAGGGTCGGCTACAAGGACATCGTAGCGCTCTGGAAGGCAGAGAAGTTCGACCCGGAGGGGCTGATGGACCTCTACGTGGCTGCTGGGGCGAAGTACTTCGTCGCCCAGGCGTGCCACCACGACAACTTCGACAACTGGAACTCGCGCCACCATCGCTGGAACGCCGTGAACGTGGGGCCGAGGAGGGACATCGTGGGCCTGTGGCACGAGGCGGCGAGGAAGCGCGGGCTGAGGTTCGGGGTGACCGAGCACCTCGGCGCTACGTTCAAATGGTTCGCGACCAACAAGGGCGCCGACAAGTCCGGCCCCTACGCCGGAGTGCCCTACGACGGCAACGACCCCGAATACGAGGACTTCTATCTTCCCAACAAGGGCGAGGTCAAGGAGGGGTGGTACACCGACAACTCCTGGTGGCACGAGCGGTGGTTCGAGCGGATGAAGGACCTCATTGACCAACACCAGCCCGACCTGTTCTATTCCGACGGTGGGGTGCCGTTCTACCGACCCGGGGACGGTGTGCGGTGCGAGGCCCCTGGGCTCCACATCATCGCCCACCTCTACAACACCAGCGCGAAACTCCACGGGGCCAACGAGGCGGTTTACACGCAAAAGGACAAGGACCCGGAGGTCTTCCGTGTCGGGGTTCTGGACATCGAGCGAGGGATGCAGCGCGACATCGTGCCCTACCCCTGGCAAACCGACACCTGTGTTGGCGGCTGGTTCTACGACGTGCGCCGCCGCTACAAGACCCCCGGCCACGTCATCACGATGCTCGTCAACATCGTGGCCAAGAACGGCAACCTCCTGCTGAACTTCCCGCAGAGGCCCGATGGCACGCTCGACGAGGAGTGTCTCTACATCCTGGAGTGCATGGCCCAGTGGGTGAAGGTCAACGGCGAGGGCATCTATGCCACGCGCCCGTGGAAGGTCGCTGGCGAGGGGCCGCGCACCGAAGCCGAGGGAGGGCCGTTCAAGGAAGAGCCCGTCGAGTGGACGGCCGAGGACTTCCGCTTCACCTCGAAGGGGAATGTGGTCTTCGCTTTCCAGATGGCCTGGCCGGATGACGGCAAGGCGCTCATCGAGACCCTGGCTGACGGGGAAGGTCAGAAGGTCGCCAGGGTCGAACTTCTCGGGCACAAGGGCGAAGTGCGCTTCAGCCAGGGGGCGAATGGCCTGGAGGTCGAGTTGCCCGGCGAAAGGCCCTGCGACTACGCCCACTGTCTGCGGATCACGCTCGAACGCTAGTCAGGGAGACGGAGGATGAGACTGACGGCTCGGTTGCTTCTGTGGGTTTGCGTGTTGGTGAGCGTGGTGGTGGCTGGCGAACGCGGCGCGCCGCCGCGGCCGCGCCTGCTCATCACCCCCGCGCCGGTGGCGGAGTGGAAGGCCCCGGTCGAAAACGTCCAACACGTCCTCTACTCGGCGGCGCGCGAACTGTGGCGTTTCTTCCCGCAGGAGAAGGTCCTGGCGCCGATCGTCGTGGCGCCGAAGGGCGGGCCGATCGTCTGGTATCGCCGCGGGCTCAACGGCGAATACTACGTGCAACTGGCCACTGGGAGCACGTACTGGGCGCAGTATGCCTTCCAGTTCGCCCACGAGTTCTGCCACATCCTCTGCGGCTACACGGCGAAGGAGAAGGCGAACAAGTGGTTCGAGGAGTCGCTCTGCGAACTTGCCTCGCTCTTCGCCCTGCGGCGAATGGCGGAGACGTGGGCGAAGAAGCCGCCGTATCCGAACTGGCGCAGTTTCGCCCCCCACCTGGCCTCCTACGCCGAGAACCGGATGAAGGGCCACCGCCTGCCGCCAGGCAAGAGCCTCGCCCAGTGGTATCGGGAGAACGAGGCGGCGTTGAGGAAGAACGCCACGGACCGCGAGCGCAACCTGGTGGTGGCCACGGCCCTGCTGCCGCTCTTCGAGGCCCAGCCGGAGCACTGGCCGGCCGTCGAGAGCCTGAACGCTGGTGCGAGCGAACGCCAGAGGGGTTTCGCGGAGTATCTGGCCGACTGGCACCGCAACGCCCCCGCGAAGCACCGCCAGTTCATCGCGGCCATCGCCTCGCGCTTCGGCATCTCGCTCCCGGCGCAATAGCCGCGGGCGCAACCGCGCTGAGGCGGTCGGAGCGAGCCGTTTGCGATCTTCACATGGTCGCCCCCGACCGGTTCGGGATGCCCCAAGGGGGGGTTGTTCCACTCGTGGAAGCGGTCAACGAAGGCGAGTGCGTTCTCTGAACATGCTGCGGCCTCGCCGGCCAGTCCGCACGTGTCCACTCAGTGCGCTTCCGGTGCAGAACCGGCGGCGAGCCGAAATGTTCACGGCTTTGGTCTTGATTGGCCGGGGTGGGCGTGGTAAACTGCTGATGGCGAAACGGCGGGGCTACCTCGATGGGGGTCCGAGAGATGAAGACCAGTAAACGACTTCGGCTCGAGCCGCTCGAGCCTCGTGTCCTGCTAAGCAGCCTGTGGGTGATCGAGGGGGACCCCGACCCGCTCAACCCCGACGACCAGATCATCGTCAGACGCAACGCGGTTGACCCCAATCTCCTCGAGGCGGTCGTCAACGGCTCGGTGGTCGCGACCCG
>CAYYCI010000586.1:0-2898 GCA_964470215.1 uncultured Planctomycetota bacterium | reverse complement strand
TTCGACGGATGCGAGCTGGCCTTCGAGAAACTGGGTGCCCGACAACCTTGCTCCCCTGGCTCTGGCGTTGCAGATGGTTTCCGAGGTGGTTGAATTGTACCAAGGGCTGCGGCATGTGGTCAAGCAACCAGCCTCAAGCGACCGGGTGATTGCCGCTGACGGCGAGTGGGATTGCGGCTGTCTTGACTCCCTGGGAGGTGGGGCCATAATTGACCGCGCTCGGTGCGAGGCTCAGACCGAAGGAGGTTTCGGCGATGAATCAGTTGGTGGTGGCCGCACTGGTCGGGCTGCTCGTTGCGGCTCCTGAGGCCAGGAATCCTGAAGATGCCGTTAAACGGCTGATGTCCGAGACCCCCGCCACGGCGCGAAAGGCTTCCGAGGTCGAGGCCGATTACAGGTTGGCCATTGACTATCTGGTCGCGGGACTCGCAGGCGACGACGTGACCAGGTGGGAACGATGGGACCCGCGCCTGGAGCGTCTGTGCCACCACGCGGCCACCCCGGGTCTCGATGTCCATCGCCTCGCGGCAACGAAAGCCCTCCTCGCCCACGTCAAAGACCCGAAACTGACGACGAAAGGCCGCTTCCGCATCATCCGCTACATCGGGATGCTCGGTCGCGAGGAGGCCGTCGGGCCGCTCGCTGCGCTCCTCGAGGACAAGGCGCTGCGCGAGGCGGCCCGCCGGGCGCTGATGCGCATCCCCATCGAGGCGGCGAGCGAGGCGCTCCGAAAGGCCCTCGTGAAGGCCGACCCAGACTTCAAGCCCGCACTCATTGACGCGTTGACCTATCGCGGCGACAGGAAAGCCGTCGAGGCGATCCTCACCCTGGCCACGAGCGGCGACGAGAAGATTCGCACACACGCTCTCGAGTCGGTGGCGAGGCTCGGCGACGAGAAGGTAGCCGAGGCGATCAAGGCCGCCACCTCGAAGGGCTCCTGGTGGGCGAAGCACCAGGCCACCGATTCCCTCCTCGCGCTCGCCGAGCGCCTGGCCGCCAGCGGCAAGAAACAGACCGCGCTGACCATCTACCGCTCGTTCCTGGGCGGGAGGACTTTTCTCAGGTGCGCCGCCCTCATCGGCATCGGCAAGGCGGGGAGCGCGGCGGACGTGCCGACCCTGGTCGCCGCGCTCGGCGACCCCGAGCCTCAGGTCCGAGCCGCGGCAACCGAGGCCCTGGTCGCCCTTCCCGACAAGAAGGCCGGCCCGGGGATAGTCAAGGCCATCGCGGGCACGAGCACCGAGGTCCAAGCGGCCGCGGTGCGAATCATCGGCCGACGCGGCGACAGGGCCATGCTCCCCGAATTGATGAAAGCCGCCCGCAGCCAGGTCCCGGCGGTCCGGGCCGCCGCCTGCGAGGCGCTCGGTCATCTGAAGGCGGAAGAGGGGGTCGAGGTGCTAGTCAAGGCCGCCGAGAGGGGCAGCGGCGAGGAGCGCGAGAAGGCACTCTGGGCTCTCGCCCGGATTCCAGGCCGGAAGCCCACCAAGGCCCTCCTGGCCGCTCTGAAGACGGCCTCCGGCGAAGGGAAGGCCGCGCTCGTCAGGGCACTCGGAGACCGCAAGGACAAGAGCCTCGTCGGTGTTCTCGTCGCCGCGACGAAAGACCCCGGCGAGGCTGTGCGAGTGGCGGCCCTCCAGGCGCTCGCGCCCTTGAGCGACCCACAGGCCGTGCCGGCCATCCTCGACGCGCTGGCCAACGGGCAGGGGCCGGTCCTCGAGGCAGCAACATATGCCATCCGCTGCACTCGAGGAGAGGAGGCCCGCGGGGCGCTCGCCCGAGCGGCAAAGACTGCTCCGCCGCAGGCGCTGGCCGTGATACTCGGCATCCTGAGTTGCCATCCTGGGCCGGAGGTCGGCGAACTCGTCCTCTCGTGCGCGCGACACTCGGACCCGCGCGTCCGAGCCGCGGCCTTCGAGGCACTGAGACGGGTGAAGGAACCGGCCGCGGCGCCGCTCATCGCCGAGGCAGCGACGAAGGGGGAGGGCGCGGTTCGCTCGGCGGCCTTGAGGGCGGCCATCGCCTACGCCGCGGAAATCGCAAGGAGCGACCCGGCGGTCGCGCGGCGCCTGCTCGTTGCCGCGCTCGACAGGAAGGCGGTTCCCGACACCGAGGAGCGACGCCAGGCGCTTCGCGCCCTCGGCGAGGTGGGGGGAGTGGATGAGGTTGACGCGCTGGCACAGGCCCTGCGCGACCGCCGCTTGAGCGGCGAGGCCCACAACGCGGCCTTCAAGATCGCCGCGCGGCTACGCGGAGAGAACAGGAAGGCCGGGGCGCGCGAGGTCTATCTGAAGGTCGCGCTGCTCAGCCCCGACGAGCGTCAGATTCGCCGCGCCCAGACCGAACGAAAGAAACTCGGCGCAACGGGCAACCTCGCACAGCAAGTCGGCTTCATCACGCGGTGGAGGGTCTGCGGGCCGTTCCCGAATGGGAACAACTCGTTCTTCAGCGCGAAATTGCCAGTCGAGGCCGACCCGTCGGCGCTCGCCAGGCCGGCCTCCTGGGGCGGGGCCGAGCGGCGGTGGAAGCCCCTCCAGGTGGCCGACACGGCCGGGGTGGTTGACCTTGCCCAACTCTTCGGGAAGGAAGCCAACACCGGCGCCCTGCTCCACGCCCGCGTGGTGGTCAAGGAGGGCTGCACTGCCCTCCTCAAGTTGGGCTACGAGGAGGGGTGCGTGGCCTACGTCAACGGCCAGCGTGTCCACGGCCGCGCGGGAGCGCGGTTCCGGGTGGACGATCAGCGGGCGAAGGCCGTCTTGAAGCCGGGCGCGAACGACATTCTGCTGAAGGTGACCCACCTGGTGCGTGGCTGGCGAGCGTGTGCGCGGCTGGTCACGGCGGACAACCGCCCCGTGGCCTTCACCCAGAGCGACCAGGGACACGACCCAAGATTGTAGGCAA
>CAYYCI010000585.1:0-2899 GCA_964470215.1 uncultured Planctomycetota bacterium | reverse complement strand
TGCGCCGTCCTGCTGTAGTGGAGGAGCCGAATGGCACACGGCCGACCTGTCGTCCCCTTCGAGGTCAAGCCACGAACGACCATCGCCGAGGCCCTCGAGGCCCTCGAGGGCATTTCGTTCCAGGGGCGAATGCTCGGCCAGGCCTTCCGGGTGTGGCGGCGCATGCTCGCCGACGACGTCTTCATCTTCTTCGGCCTCGCAGGAGCAATGGTCCCCGCGGGCCTCAGGAAGGTCATCGTCGCCCTGATCGAAAATCGCCTCATTGACTGCATCGTCTCGACCGGCGCCAACCTCTTCCACGACCTCCACGAAACCCTCGGCTTCCACCACTACGCCATCAGCCCCGACGCCGACGACGACCAACTGCGCAAGGAGCGCCTCGACAGGATCTACGACACCTGCGGCCTCGACCAGGAGTTCAACCAGAGCGACTACTACATCATGGAGTTCGCCCGCAGCCTCGAGCCGGCCAAGCCGCTTACGACCAGTGAGTTCTTCGCCCGCCTCGGCCAGAAACTCGATGAGGACAAGAAGGACGACGGCATCATCACCGCGGCCGCTCGAGCCGAAGTGCCCATCTTCTGTCCCGCCATCGGCGACTCCTCCTACGGCATCGCGCTCGCCCTCCTGGCCGAGCGCGAGGGCCACAACGTGGTCTTCGACCTGGTCGGCGACGTGGCCGAAACCGCTCGCCTGACCGAAAACCACAAGACCGGGATCATCTTCGTCGGCGGCGGAACCCCCAAGAACTTCGTCCAACAGGCCGAGATAACTGTCAGCATGCTCCGCGGCTCCGCCCGAGGCCACCACTACGCCATCCAGATCACCACCGACGCCCCCCACTGGGGCGGCCTGAGCGGCTGCACCTTCCAGGAGGCGAAGTCCTGGGGCAAGATCGCCGAGGAAGCCCGAACCGCCACCGTCTATTGCGACGCCACCATCGCGCTCCCTCTCCTGGCCACCGGCCTCGTCCAGGCCGGAGTAACCCGCACGGCCGAGCGCGCGAGCGCTCCTTGAGCCTCCCATGGCCAGCGAAAAGCCTCTCCCCGTCTTCCTCGAACTCGACCCTCCCTTGGCGGACTACGACCGCGCGGCGGTCGCTGTCCTCCCCCTTCCCCTCGAGGCCTCGACCACGTATCTGCGAGGCACCGCGCGAGGGCCGCAGGCCATCCTCGAGGCTTCCGGCCAGGTCGAATGGTTCGACGAGGAACTCGGTTGCGAGACTTGCCAGGCCGGCATCGCCACCCTCCCGCCCCCGCCCCTCGAGGGGCTCGACTTCCCAGGGGCCGCGCCACTCATCGAGGAGGCGGCAGCGCCGGTCTTCGCCGACGGCAAGTTGCTGGTCGCGCTCGGCGGCGAACACTCCATCACCATCCCGCTCGTCAAGGCCGCCGCCCGGGCCTTCGGGCGCCTGGCCGTCGTTCAACTCGACGCCCACGCCGACCTCCGCGACGCCTACCAGGGCAACCCCTTCAGCCACGCGTGCGTCATGCGGCGGGTGAGCGAGACCTGCCCGGCCGTCCAGATAGGCATCCGCAGCCTCAGCGTCGAGGAATCCCGCCTCATCGCGGCCTCATCCAGGCCGGTCTTCTTCGCCCACCAGATGCGCCGCGAACCCAACTGGGCCGAGCAGGCGATCGCCCTCCTACCCCGCGACATCTATCTGACGATTGACCTCGACTTCTTCGACCCCTCGGTCATCCCCGGGGTGGGCACCCCGGAGCCCGGGGGCTTCGGCTGGGCCGAGGCCCTGGCCTTCCTGCGCAGGCTAGGGGCCGAGCGTCGCGTCGTGGGTTTCGACCTGGTCGAACTGTGCCCGATCCCCGGCCAGGTCGTCTCGGAATTCACCGCCGCCAGGCTCGCCTATCGCCTCATCGGCTACGCCCTCCGAGGCCGGGAGCGAAAGGACTAGGTCGCAGATGGAACTCGGCGTCACCGCGGTCATGTTGCCCGAACTCGACTTCGACGAACAACTCGCCCTCTGCCGCGAACTCGGCATCCGCTACTACCAGTATCGCCCGCGCACCATCCCGCCCGAACAACGCCACGAGCCCTACAGCAACTGGGGCAACCACAAGTTCGACCTCACGCCCCAACGCCTCGTCCTCGAGGGACGCCAACTGACCCGCCGCCTCCGGGACGCTGGGATGGAGCCGTGGGGCACGGTGCCCAACCTCCTGGTCGAGATGCCCGACGAGGAGATAAAGGTCCACCTGGAAGGCGCCGCCGAGGCCGAGGCGAAATGCGTCCGCTGCGGGCCCCCGCCCTACCCCAAAGCGCCATTCGACTATCGCGACTACCTCGAGCGCGTCCTCGACCGCTACACCTACGTCGTCGAGAAACTCTCCGCCCCGATGGGCATCAAACTGATCATCGAGACCCACTGCAACACCGCCGTCTGCTCGCCAGGATTGGCCTGGAACATCGTCCGGCACTTCCCGCCCGAAAGGCTCGGCGTCATATTCGACATCCCGAACTTCGCCCGCGAAGGCGCCGTCAACCCCATCCTGGCCGTCTCCGTCCTTCGCGACCACATTGACTGCTGCCACGTTGGCGGCAGCCGCCGCATCATCCGCGACGTTGACCCCCTCGGCTGCAAGGTCGCCGCCACGCAGATGTGCAGGATGGAAGAATCGGACCTCCACATCCCCACGTGGTTGGCCGCGCTGCGCGAGGCGGGCCTCTCCCCGCCGCTGATCATCGAGGACTTCACGCCGAACATGCCCGGCGCCGAGCGCCTGCGCCAGAGCGCGGCGGCCCTCAAAAGGTTCCTCGCCGCCCTCTGAGCCTGCCCGCCCGAGCCAGTGCGCGGAGACAGGTGGCGCCCGAGCCGCAGTCCGGTGCCACATCTATGAGGAAACCCGGGAGGGCAGCGCGCCGGGGGCGTGTGGGCTTTGGC
>CAYYCI010000584.1:0-2930 GCA_964470215.1 uncultured Planctomycetota bacterium | reverse complement strand
CGGCTCAGATGTAGGTGTGCCACGGGGGGCGCTTGGGGCGGTCGAGCCAGCGGTTGGCCTCGTCGTCGCCGATGAACTCTTCCTTCACCGGGTCCCACTTGAGCGGGCGTCCGAGCCAGTAGGCGATGTTGCCCAGGTGGCAGACGGTCACGGAGCGACAGCCGATCTCGACGTCGCAGATCGGCCGCCGCCGCGTGCGGATGCATTCCACCCAGTTGCGCTTGTGCCCAGGGCTGCGGTAGAGGTGGACTTCGTTCGGTCCGATCGGGCTTGCCATGATGTAGGGCGGGTCGGTCTTCAGGGTGCCGCGGTCCACCATGACGCGGCCCTCGGTGCCGATGAATTCGATCTGGGCCCCCTTGGCGCCGCCGTGGTAAACCTCGACCTTGCCGAAGGGGCAATCGTAGATGTAGGTCAGGTGGCGGATGTCCTTGCCGTTGGGCGGATAGATTTCGACGGGGCCGGACTCGTCGTGGTCGAGCGCCCACTGCACGATGTCGAAGTGGTGGTGTCCCCAGTCGGTCATGCCGCCGCCCGAGTAGTCGCGGTATGCTCGCCAACTGCCGCTCAGTCCGATCCGTGGATGGAAGCCGCGCCAGGGGGCGGGGCCGAGCCACATGTTCCAGTCTATGCCGGGCGGTGTGGGGAGTTCGGGCAGGTAACACTCGCGGGAAGGCCCGCCGACGTTGACGTGGATTTTCTTGACGATTCCGATCCGCCCGCTTCGGACCATCTCGCAGGCGAAGCGGAACTTCCCCCCGTACTCCGAGCGCTGCTGGCTGCCGGTCTGGAAGACGCGACCGTAGCGGCGGACCGCTCTGACCATCGCGCGGGCCTCGCGGATGGTCAGCGACATGGGCTTCTCGCAGTAGATGTCCTTGCCGGCTCTGGCGGCCTCGATGGCGGGGATGGCGTGCCAGTGGTCGGGGGTGCCGACGAGGACGGCGTCGATGTCGTCGCGGGCGAGGAGTTCGCGGAAGTCGCGGTGCTTTGCCACGTCCTTGTTGCGCTCGTGGCGGCGGAGTTTGTCGTCGCGGACGTCGCAGACGGCCAGGAGTTGGGTCCCACCGGCTCCGCCGCCGGCCGGGCCGCCGAGGCCGATGATCCCCGTGGTGATCCGGTCGTTCGCCCCGAACGAGGTTGCTCGGACGAAGAGCGGGGCGGTTGTCGCTGCGGCGACGCCTCTGAGGAAAAAGCGTCGGGTGACCTTCGCGCTCATCTTCAGCCCTCCGGGCTACCCTTCCTCTTCGAGATTCAGTGGCCGGTACCAGATGTTGCGGAAGCGGACGGGATTGCCGTGGTCCTGGAGTTTGAGCGGGCCGACGGGCGGGTGGGGGGTGTAGCCAGGGATGTTGCGGTGGCCCGTCCGCCCCATCAGTTCGCGGTGGTAGTGGACCAGCACCCCGTTGTGGAAGAGCGTCAGGTATGCCGGCCGAACGAGTTTCTCGCCGTCGAATCGCGGCGCGAGCCACACCGCGTCGTAGGTCTGCCATTCCCCGGGCTTGCGACAGGCGTTGACCAGCGGGGGATACTGGCCGTAGATGGCGGCGGTGGAGCCGTCGGCGTAGGTGATGTTCTGGTAGCAGTCGAGGACCTGGATTTCGTACTGGCCCATCAGGAAGACGCCGCTATTGCCCCTTCCCTGGCTCTCGCCGACGACCTCGGTGGGGGCGGCCCACTCGATGTGGAGTTGGCAGTCGCCGAAGTGTTCCTTCGTGCGGATGTCGCCAGTTCGGGGGACGACTTCCATGTAGCCGTTCTCGACCTTCCACTTGGCCTCGGAGCCGTCCCGGGCCGCCTCCCAGCCGGAAAGGTCGGTGCCGTCGAAGAGGACGATCGCGTCGGAGGGAGGGGTTCCGGGCTGGTCCTGGGTGCTGAAGGTTCCCGGGGTGACGACCGGTGGTTGGGGGCGATTGCCGTCGTGGACGTGCCAGTTGGTTCCTGGCAGGATGGGTGTGTCGTCGTAGCCGATCTTGCCCGCCATTGGCGACCTCCTGTTGCGTGAGCCGAGATGACCGATGGTGCCCACACCATAGCCCTCGGCGCTCGGCATGTCAAGCGGGCGAACGGAGACGAACGTCTCCCTCGGGGATGTGTTTCTGTGCTTTTCTCAGGTTCTTCTCATCTTGTTCCTGGTATAATCTCGGCGCGGGATGGCTCGCCGGGAGCCATCCAGGACCCTTCGGTTGCCGGAGAAGGAGGCTGGCGATGAAGAGGCAGTGGGTCGTTGTGGCCGTCGCGGCGCTCGGGCTCGTGGTCCTCGCGGCGGGACTCGGGCTCGCCGAAAAGGCCAGGAAACACGAGGAGAAGGTCACCCTCGACCAGGTGCCCGAAGCCGTCAAGAAGACCATCCTCAAGGAAGCCGCCGGCGCAAAGATCAAGGAGATCGAGAAGGAGACCAAGGACGGCAAGACCGTCTACGAGGCCGAGTTCCTGAAGGACGGCAAGGAGGTCGAGGTGAAGGTCGCCCCCGACGGCACCGTGCTGAAGCGCGAGGTCGAGGAAGAGGAGGAAGAGGGCGAGCACCACGAGAAAGAGCAAAAGGTGACCCTCGACCAGGTCCCAGCGCCCGTCAAGAAGACCATCCTCGCCGAGACCACCGGCGGCGAAATCAAGGAGATCGAACTCGAGACCGAGCACGGCAAGGCCGTCTATGAGGCCGAGTACGTCAAGGACGGCAAGAAGTACGAAATCGAGGTCTCCGCCGACGGCAAGGTCCTCGAGAAGAAGGCCAAGGCCAAGGACGACGATGATGACGAGGACGACGAGGAGGACGACGACTAGCCATCTCGCTCCCCCTCGGGCGCTCTAGCCTGTTGCTGGCGCACTTCGGCTCGTCGTCTGCACAGGCTGGAAAGCCTGTGCCACCGGTCCAGGGTTGTGGGCGGGGGGCGTCCCTGCCCCGTGTCGCGGTGTTGTAGGCGGGCCGT
>CAYYCI010000583.1:0-2945 GCA_964470215.1 uncultured Planctomycetota bacterium | reverse complement strand
CTTCCACTCGGCAGGCGATTGTGCCTGGGAGCGGTGTCTGGGGAACGGCTGAGAAGGCGACCATGCTTCCTGGCTCGCAGGCCTCGAGGAAGAGGGGATCAATGGGACACCGGGCGGTGGTTCCCTCGAGGGTGATTGTCATCAGGTCGAGGAAGCGACACTCGGGTGCCTCGAGGCAGAAAAGCCCTCGCCAGTCCCCCCCGAGTTTGAGGATGGCGGTCTTGCCTGTGGCTGCGGCGTCCACGACGTGGCCTCGGGCATCCACCTCGAGCCTCTTGAGGAGCCCGGAGGCATAGACTGCGACGGCTTCGGCCGGGCCGGAGTGTCTGACCTGGATGTCGCAATACTGGTAGGGGGAGATAGCGATCCAGTCGTCGCCGGTGAGCGCGCCGGTCGAGACGGCGAAGACGTGTCCGCGTTCGTCGGCGTGGACCAGGGCCACGAACTTGCCCGTCTCGCCGTAGTGGTGCGCGCCGCTCTGGCCGGTGCACGGGCCGATATGCGAGAAGAAGTAGGTGTCGGGGTCGCCGTCCTGGAGTTCGAGGTCGATCCACGTCTGGTCGGTGGCGAGGCGACGGGCCGTGGCCGCGACGAAGTGGTGTTGCTCGTCCCAGGAGATGTTGACGATGACCCCGGTTTCCTGTTCGCCCGCGCCGGTGGTTTCGACCCCGGTGGGGGTGGTCGGGAGAGCGTGGGAGACGGTGTAGACCTTGGAGCGGTCGATCTTCTTCCAGGAGACATCGATCCAGTCGTTTCCCGAGACGACTTCGGAGTCGAAGCCGGGGAGCCAGGCGGGGTCGTCATTTTTCTGTCCCGCGCCCTGGTCAGGAACGTGGCCTGGCCCGCGCCCCGCTCTGATGATCCGCCAGAGGCGTCGCGTCTGGGTGGATTGTTCGCGCAGTTGCCGGTTTTTTTCTCTTTCGTCGGCCACCTGTTGCCAGGTTCGCGCGCCGGCCAGGGAGCGTTCGTTGGTGAGGGTGAGGATGGTCTTCTGTGTGGGGAAGTCGTGGGTGACCTCGAGGAGGGTCGCGCCGAGAGAGGCGAGTTCGGGGTCGGCGGTGTCGGTGAAGTTGATGCGCTGCCCCAGAGAGATGGACCAGTCGAGGCCATCGAGCGGGACAGAGCCGTGGCACTTCTCGTCGCCGTGGCGTTCGACGTAGTCGCGTGCGATCAGTTCGAGGGCGGAGAGTCCCTCGTGGCGTGGGGCGGCGTCGTCGCGGAGGGTCACGGTGTAGGTGTCGCCGACCTGGAGCGGTGTGGTTGGGGTTTCGCTCAGGACGATCTTGCCGTGGGTGTTGCTCTCGATGGTGCAGGTCTCGCCTGTGCGCGTGAAGGTGATGGTTCGCCCGGCGAGTTCGTCGTTGAACCAGAGGGTGTAGTGGGAGAGGAATGCCCTGCCGGCTTCCGGGCCCTGCTCGATCAGGGCATCAATGTCGCCCTTGGCGGTGACCCGTCCAAGGTCGTCGTGGCGTATGATCTTCTCGCGCTCGAGGCCGCGGCGGGTGTAGGCGGTGCCGGAGAATCCGGAAGCAGGGAACCGACCGGTGATGGAACCCCTGGCATAGGTGTACCAGGCGCCCGCGTAGGGGCACGCCCGATAGCCTGAGCCGTCGCTGGTGGCTTCGCTCGCCCATCCCCTGAGCCACACGCTGGTGCCGTCGTCGGCTGCATCGGCCAGGCAATAGAAGACCTTTTCCGCGGAGCCGTCGGAGGGCAGGAACAGACAGACGATCTCGCCGTTACCGACCGCTCGCCTGGGCCAGAGGGTCCCGCCGTCGGCCACCGCGGCCGGGCATCGCCACTTGCGGAAGACGGCGCCATAGGTATCCGGGAACTGAAGGGCCTTCATCAACGACCAGTCAGCCTCATAGGCGGGGTTCCAGTCGGGCTGGAGGCTGCCGTCGTAGATATCCACCCGCTCCCGCGCGCCCTCGACCGTGCAAGCGGTGTAGCACTCGGCGATGGACCAGGTGAGCGCGTGGGAGATGACGCTGGCATTTAGCCCGGGGATGTCCTTGTCGCTGAGGGCCGAGAGGTCAACGAAGACGGCCCTCGTGGTCCCCGGGTCAATGAACCAGGCGAAGTTGGGGGCGTGACGCAGGACGGCATCAATCGCCTCGACCACGCTCAGGCCGTCGAAGACCACCTTGGGCGGCACGACCGCCAGGGCCGCGATCTGGTCGGGATCGTAGCCGCTGCCCGGTTGGCCGTGGCCGATGATGTTGGCCAGCTCGGGGGCCATGGTGTCGAGGATGTCGGCGATGATGTCCCCCACCGTCAAGTGGTTGTCCTCGCTGACGACGTGTGGTGCTTCGAGCTCCTGTTCCTCGCGCGGGCAGTTGTAAACGAGCCGCGAGGTGAGCGCGCCGCGAACGACCTTGCGGAAGACCACCCCTCTGGCCTGTTCCCTCAGTCCGGAGCAATAGAAGCGGATTCCCTCGTCGGAGGCGCTGGCCTGGCGCTCGACGCTGGTCACCCGTCCACGAAAGACCGTGGCGCCGTCCACCTCGAGGCGCACCTCGTCGTTGTTCTCCCACGGCGGTGGCTGGTCGAATGGGAGCGCGTAGAAAACGTCGAAGGTGAACGGCCGGCCGAAACCTCGCCTCAGGGTGCCTGGCTCGCAAAGGGAGCCGTCAACGGGCGTGCCGTCGTGGTAGAGTTGGACCGCCATCTCAGAATGCGCTCCGCACGAAAGTCATGGTGAAGCGGACGTACTCCCCGGCCACCTCGTCCTCCAGGGTCGAGACGAGGAGGCAGTCCTCGAAGGACACGACGCCACCGGCGAGGGCGAGTTCTAGCGTGGCCTTGGCGTTGCCACAGGCGCGGGCGAGGTCGCTGACGTAGGTGGCCCGCTCGTGGGCGTCGGCGCAGAGCCTGTAGCAGGTTGTCCTGATGGTCTGGCGGCCGCCGCCCCGGTCGCGAGTGACCACCCCGTCCTTGCCCAG
>CAYYCI010000582.1:0-2956 GCA_964470215.1 uncultured Planctomycetota bacterium | reverse complement strand
CCCAACTGCCAGAAGCTCTCCAACGGCTCGGTCGAGGTGGTGGTGACGACCGATGTGGGGCCGAGGGTGATCCGCTATGCCTTCCCGGGCGGCGAGAACATCCTGGGAGAGTGTCCGGAGAACGCCCTCGAGACCGAACTGGGGGTCTGGCGGCCATACGGCGGCCATCGCCTCTGGCACGCGCCCGAGGCCATGCCTCGTAGTTATGTGCCCGACGACCAGCCGGTCGAGTTCGAGTGCCCCGACCAACTCTCCATCCGCCTGAGGCAAGCGGTCGAGGGGCCCACGGGCATCCGCAAGGAACTGGAGGTCAGCCTCGAGGAGGAAGGCACCGAGGTCAGGATTCTCCATCGCCTCACCAACGAGGGCCTCTGGAAGGTGGAACTCGCGCCCTGGGCGCTGACCATCATGAACGGCGGGGGAACCGTCATCATCCCCCAGGAGCCCTACATCTCCCACGACGACTACCTCCTGCCCGCCCGGCCTATGGTCCTCTGGCACTACACGGATCTGACCGACCCGCGCTTCGCCATAGGGAAACGCTTCCTGCGACTGAGCACGGACGAGAACCTCGAGGAGCCACAGAAGATCGGTGTGGCGAACAAGCAGGGCTGGGCCGCCTACTACCGCAAGGGCACCCTCTTCGTCAAGACTTTCGCCTACGAGGATGGGCTGACCTATCCCGATTGCGGCTGCAACTGCGAGACCTACACCGCCGGCTCGTTCATCGAACTCGAGAGCGTCGGGCCGATGCACGAGCTCGAGCCTGGCGAGTGTGCGGAATACGTCGAGACCTGGTTCCTCTTCTCCGACATCACACTAGGCGAGAGCGAAGAGAGCATCGAGCGGGCGCTCGAGCCGGTCCTGAAGTCAATCGCCTGACCCCCGAGAGGATGCCGAGTTGAAAAAACCGTGGGCGAGCGTGAGAGTCCTCGCGCCATTGACTTTTCTCGTTGCCTCAGGGTGCACGATGTTCCTGTGTGAGGGCGGCGGGCCCCTTCGCCAGGATGACTTAGGCAACTGGCTCGGCCTGAGGGAAGCCCATCCGCCGGTGCCCCAGAACCTCGCCGCCCAGGCGTCGGAGGTGGAGAAGACTCGGAATCGGGTCTTCGCGGGCAAGTTTTCAATTCCCGCCGACCTCCCTATCTTCGCCCTCAATTGCGGCATGGTGTATGAAATCCCCTTCACCCCGGCTCCCGGGCTGATCGTCAAGGGCGAGATGAACCTGTTGTGGTCGCTGTTCGTGCCGGGCCGCCAGGACGGTCGTTGGCTCTTCTTCCATCCGAAGCGGCCGGAGGGCCGGCGCTTCCTGGCGACCGAGCGCGAGTGGGGCTGGCTCCTTTTCGGCACCGACAGTGCCAACGCCTACGAGGTCGGCAGCGGGCGGCTGGTGGCGGCGCAAAGGACCGACGAGGTCGGCGGGCTGGGCCTGGGCTGGATGCGGGTTCGGCGCATCCTGCCCGTCGGGCGCTCGGACATCCCCGGCCTCGACGGCGCGGTCTCGCCCAACTTGCCCCTCGAGAACCTTCGCTACGACCTCCGCGACGCCAACATCCTCCTCCTCGGCCTGGTGGGCTGGGGGCGAGTGAACCACACCCGCTACATCCAACTCCTCTGGGTCCCCATTCCTGTCGGCCAAGCAGGCGGATGACGACCAGCGCGCGGCGCGCCTTCCAGCGGGCGCTCTCATACTTGGCTTTGTCTTGTATCCCTGCGCTCAATGGCTGTTCGTTCTTCCTGGCCGATGGCGGCGGCCCAGTGAAACGGCAGGAGTTGGGCGACTGGGCCGGCATTCCCCGGGAGCCGCTCATCGAGCGGGGGCGCCTGGAGGCAGTCGTTCGTGGCTTGAGGTTCTGTGGCCAGAAGCCGTTGGCGGGGGAATTCTCGTTCAGGGAGGGGGCGCGGTTGGCGCGATTGGGCATCCCGCTTCCTTTCCAGGCTCCGTTTACCCCGGCGTTCGGCTATCAGGTCAGGGGCCGGCGGAGGCCGATCCTGTGGTTCCTGCCAGGGAAGCGACGGGGGGAGTGGTTGTTCCACAATCCGCTGGGGGAGCCGTGGCGTCAGTTCCTGGCCACCGAAGGCGGCTGGGGGCTGGGATTCTGGGCCGGCGATCTGATCGCCGGCTGGCGCTGTGGCAATGCCCACGCCCTCGACACTCTGGCCCGGGTGGGCGCAGTCCGCTCGGAGTTTTTCCTGACGCCGCTAATCTACGCGAGGCAGTCGCGGGTCCTGCCCGTGGGGATTGACGCCAGGCCGGGCATCCATGCACTCGCACACCCCAGGATGGAACTCGATGACGTGTCCTACGACCTGCGGGACGGGACCGCCATCCTCTGTGGCCTCGTGGCCTGGGGACAGGTGAACCATTGCCGATACCTCCAACTGTTCTGGGTCCCGATTCCCCTGAAATGCCCAGGAGGTGGGTAGGGAAGGATGAAGGTCGTCGTGGCGCCTGATTCGTTCAAGGAATGCCTTTCGGCGGAGGCGGTGGCGCGGGCGATAGGGCGCGGGGTCCGCGCGGCCGCGCCCGATGCCGAAGTGGTCGAGGTGCCGATGGCCGACGGGGGCGAGGGCACCGTGCGGGCGCTCGTGGCGGCCACGGGGGGCACTCTCCACCGAGCGACTGTGACCGGGCCGCTCGGGGAGCCGGTCGAGGCGGAATTCGGTTTGCTGGGTGACCGTGCGACGGCGGTGATCGAGATGGCGGCGGCGTCCGGCTTGCCGCTCGTGCCGCCGTCGCGTCGCGACCCAACCCGGACGACAACCCGGGGCACGGGCGAACTCATCGGAGCCGCCCTCGACCTCGGGGCCTCGAGGCTGATCATCGGCATCGGCGGCAGCGCCACCGTGGACGGTGGCGCGGGCATGGCCCAGGCGCTCGGAGCGAGGCTCCTCGACGAGTCGGGACGCGATATCGGTCCGGGCGGTGGTGAACTGTCGCGGCTTGCCCGGGTGG
>CAYYCI010000581.1:0-2962 GCA_964470215.1 uncultured Planctomycetota bacterium | reverse complement strand
CCCCACCCGCCGCCGATGGGGTTATCGAGAACCCCATAATCAGGGGCCACACTCCTGTGCCCAGCGCGGGCTTGAAGCGAACGGCCTTTTGGTCTATTATGCGAACCGGGAGACGGTCAAGGGAAAGGGCCAGGAGTGAGCGCGATCCTCGATCGGATAACCGGGCCCGCCGACCTGAAGAGCCTTACCTATCCGGAACTGATCCGCCTCGCTGCGGAGATTCGCGAGGAGATCACGCGGGTCGTCTCGGCCAACGGCGGCCACCTGGCCTCGAACCTGGGAGTGGTCGAACTGACCATCGCGCTCCACCGCGTCTTCGACTTTCGGACCGACGCCCTGGTCTGGGACGTCGGCCATCAGACCTATGCCCACAAACTCCTCACGGGACGCCGCGACCGCTTCCGCACGCTCCGCCAACACGGCGGGATGAGCGGTTACCCCGACAAGCGCCAAAGCCCATACGACCTCTTCATCACCGGCCACGCGGGGACGGCCATCTCATCGGCGCTCGGGCTGGTGTGTGCCGACGAACTCCTGGGGCGCTCCCGCAACGTGGTGGCGGTCATCGGAGATGGCTCCCTGACTAACGGCCTGACCCTCGAGGCCCTCAACCACGCCGGGTCGCTGGGAAAGAAACTCCTCGTGGTCCTGAACGACAATCGGATGTCCATCAGCGCGACGGTAGGCGCCATCGCCCAGTACCTCGACCATTTCCGCTCCGCCAGGTTCTACAACCGCGCGAAGTGGGAGATCAGGCGTTTCGTGAGTAGCATTCCCAGGGTCGGCACTCGCCTCGAGAGCGCACTCGGCCATATCAAGGAAGGGGTCAAGGCCACCGTCCTCCACGAGACTCTCTTCGACCAACTTGGCTTCCGCTCCTTCGGGCCGCTCGACGGCCACCGCCTCGACGACCTGATCGAGATGCTCGAGGCAGTCAAGGCCCTCGACGGCCCGGTCCTTCTCCACGTGGTGACCGAAAAGGGGAGAGGATGCCCCCAGGCAGCCGGCGACCCAACCCGCTACCACAGCGCCCCGCCACCGAAGCCGCCCGCCGGGAAGTCCGACCCCAGCCGACCGACCTACACGCGGGTGTTTGCGAGGAAACTGTGTGAACTGGCCCAGCGGGACAATGACATCGTGGCCATCACGGCCGCCATGGAAGAGGGCACGGGTCTGGTGGAATTCGCCAACCGCTTCCCCGACAGGTTTTTCGACGTCGGCATCTGCGAGAGCCACGCGGTGACGTTCGGCGGGGCGGCGAGCGCCTCGGGCCTCAAACCCGTCATTGCAATCTACTCGACTTTCCTCCAGAGGGCCTACGACCAGGTCTTCCACGACCTGTGCCTCCAGGGGCTGCGGGCGGTGTTGTGTCTGGACCGCGCGGGAGTCGTCGGGGCCGATGGCCCGACCCACCACGGGGTCTTCGACATCGCCTACCTGCGCCACATCCCCGGCCTGGTGGTCGCTGCGCCAAAGGATGGCCGCGAACTGGAAGCCATGCTCGAGGCAGCCGTCGCCAGCGATGCCCCCTGGGCAATTCGCTTCCCCAAGGACCGCGTGCCTGCGGTCAACTGGCCACACGTCGAGCCGATTGAGCCTGGCCGCGCCGAGGTGCTCAGGGAAGGGCGCGACGCGGTGGTCGTGGCATACGGCTCGATGGTCGCGCCGGCCTGGGAGGCGGCCCGGATGCTCGCCCAGACGGGGCTGAGCGTCGGGGTGGTCAACGCGCGGTTTGCCAAGCCGCTCGACGCGGACCTCCTCCGCTCCCTCGCGACCTCGACGCCCGTGGTCTTCACTGCCGAGGAACACGTCCTGGCTGGCGGGTTCGGTTCGGCGGTCCTGGAGGGCCTGAGCGCCGAGGGGCCGATCCCCTGCCGCCTCGAGCGGATCGGTTTGCCCGATCGTTTCATCGAGCATGGCCCGCGGGAGGTGCTTCTGGAGACTGTGGGCCTGACGTCCAGGGGCCTCGCCCAGCGGGTCGCCTCCGTGGTCGGCGGCCAGCCGCGCCCGGAGCGGCCGAGCCACGCGATTCAGGAGCGCGGTTGATGGGCCGGCGAGCCACAAAGCCGCGGGTCATCCTCACGGGCGACGGGCGCAAGCCCACCGTGGCGGCCGCCGTGGCCGATCTCCTCCCGTGGCTTCGCCAGCGAGCCGATCTGGTGGCCGTGGACCTGGCGATGGAGCGCTCGCTGGCCGAATTGGACGCGGACTTCGTCGTCATCCTCGGCGGGGATGGGGCGATCCTGTCGGCGGCGCGACGAATGGGCAAGAACCAGAAGCCCGCCATCGGCGTGAACCTGGGGAAGTTCGGTTTCCTGGCCGAGGTCAGGGCGGGCGAGTTCCGCGAGCGGTTCGCCGACATAGCGGCCGGGCGTTTCGCGCTCTCGGAACGCATGATGCTGGCGTGTTCCCTGCGGCGGAGGCGGCGGCTTATCGCCGACTTCCTGGCGCTCAACGACGTGGTGCTCTCGCGCGGGGCCCTCTCCCGCCTGGTGACCGTGGGCCTTGTGATTGACGGCACACGAACCACCACCTATAATAGCGATGGGGTGATCGTCTCGACCCCCACGGGCTCGACCGCCCACTCGCTTTCGGCGGGCGGGCCGGTGCTCGAGCCGACCATCGAGGCGGTCGTCGTGACCCCCATCTGCCCACATACCCTGACCAACCGGCCAGTGGTGTTGCCGGCCACGGCGCGGATCGAACTGGTGGCCGACGAGACCCCGGTGGACGTTGGCCTGACGGTGGACGGCCAGGTTTACCACGAGATCGAGCAGGGGGACCGGGTGTCGGTGGTGCGGGCGGGCGTGAAGTTCAAACTGATTGACCTCGGATTGCGCAGTTTCTATGAGACGCTCCGCGAGAAACTCAACTGGGGCGGTAGCGCGGTCCCGCGTGGTCGTCGAGGTCGCTGAGGCTCTCTGCAAGGGCTGCGGCCTGTGTGTGGCCTTTTGCCCGGGCG
>CAYYCI010000580.1:0-2962 GCA_964470215.1 uncultured Planctomycetota bacterium | reverse complement strand
ACTTCGGCGACGCGCAAGGGGTGTGGACCTGCAACCCCGACGGCACCAACCACGCGCTCTTCTGGGGCAACCAAACCCCCTCGCCCGGCGCAGTCCTCGACGCCCGCATTCTCCCCGGAGCCCCGGAGCGATTCATCGCCACATTCTCGTCCTGCCACGACAGGCCGTGGGGCGCGCTGGCAATCGTGGACAGGCGAATCGGCCTGGAGGAAAAGGCCCCGGTCCTCAGAACCTGGCCCCCGAGCGCCATCAACCTCGTCATGGTCGGAAACTACGACACCTTCAAGCGCGTCAATCCCAAGTACGAAGACCCCTACCCCCTCAGCGACGAGTACTTCCTCTGCTCGCGCCAGGTCCGCGGCGACCAGATGGGCATCTTCCTCATTGACCTCTTCGGCAACGAGGTGCTCATCCACACCGAGCCGCCGGGTTGCTTCGACCCCATGCCCCTCGGGCCCAGACCCCGTCCCCCGGTGGTCCCCGACCGCACCGACCTCGCCCAGGGCGAAGGACGCTTCTACGTCAACGACGTCTACATCGGGCCGGGCATGGAGCGCGTCAAGCGAGGAACCGTGAAGTTCATCCGCGTCGTCGAGTCCCCGGAGAAGCGCTTCTGGACTCACCCCAACTGGCAGGGCAGCGGCACCCAGGCCCCAGGGATGAGCTGGAACGACTTCAACAACAAGCGCATCCTCGGCACGGCCCCGGTCGAGCCCGACGGCTCCGCCCACTTCTCGCTCCCCGCCGACCGATTCGTCTATTTCCAACTCCTTGACGCGAAGGGCATGATGGTCCACTCCATGCGCAGCGGCACGATCAGCCGCCCGGGCGAGGTCACCGGCTGCATCGGCTGCCACGAGAACCGCCTCTCGGGAGTCCCCAACGCCCACAAGCGCGCCTTCTCCCGACCGCCCGACCCCCTCAGGCCGTGGCACGGGCCGCCGCGGAAGTTCAACTACCTGACCGAGGTCCAGCCGGTCTTCGACAAGTATTGCCTGCGCTGCCACGACTTCGGAAAGAAAGGCGCCCGTAAACTCGTCCTCGCCCCCGACCTCACCCTCGCGTTCAACGTCTCCTACATGGAACTCCGCGGCAAGGGCTATGTGAAGGTCCCAGGAGCCGGCCCCGCCCGGACCCTGCCGCCATACTCCTGGGGCTCCCATGCCAGCAAACTCGTCCAAGTGCTCTTGAAGGGGCACAACGACGTGGCGCTCGACCCCGAGAGTTTCGACCGCATCGTCACGTGGATCGATATAAACGCGCCGTACTACCCGGAATACTCCAGCGTCTATCCCAGGAATCTCTACGGCCGGTCGCCCCTCGACAACGGCCAACTCAAGCGCCTCAGCCAATTGACCGGCGTAAATCTCTCGCGCCAGAGCCGCAGGCCCCAGGTGACCTTCGACCGGCCGGAACTCAGCCCCTGCCTGGCGAAAATCCCGAAGGGCGACCCGCGCCGTCGCGAGGCCATCGCCATCATCCGCGCAGGCCAGCGCATGCTCGCCCAGCGGCCGAGGGCCGACATGCCCAACACCCGCCTCTACGGCCTGGACGCCGAGCGAGAGACCAAGTATCAGAGGCTCGCCGAAATCGAGCGCCGCGCCAGGGAGGCCATCCTCAGCGGAAGAAAGTTCTTCCCCTTCCGCCAACTGAGCAATTGAGCCGCAAGGAACAGCCGCGTGGCCCGCGAGAGGTGGATTGGGTGTCTCTGTGTTGCTGCTTTCCTCGTGGGGTCGAGCGCCACACCGGCGGGCGGAAGCGGTCGCGGGTCAGTTGCCACCGGCGGTGTGTTCGCCGAGGGCGTTTTCGATTGACAGGACGCGGTAGGTGGTCGTGGAGCCGTGGTGGACGAGGGTGGCTTCCTCGCCCACCCGCTTGCCCATGAGCGCCTGGGCAAGCGGCGCCACGTAGGCGATTATCCCGCGTTCGGCGTCGGCGTCCCACGGACCCAGGATGGTGTAGCTCGTCCGCTCGCCGCTCTCGGCGTTCTCGACCGTCACGCGGGTTCCGATGGAGACGTGGTCGGTGGAAACCATCGAGGGTTCGATGGGTCGCGCGCGCTGGAGTTCCTCGGCCATCTGGGCGGCCTTGGCGTGGAGAAGGCTCTGCTCCTGGATTGCCGAGCGCCAGTCGGCGTTGTCGCTCACGTCGCCCATGGCCGCCGCGCGGCGGATGTCCTCGCTGTTGCGCGGTATCTGGACGTTGACCAGATGGTTGTGTTCCTTGCGGCGCCGCTCGATGGCCTCGGGGGTGTTGTAGATGTAGTCGGCGGCGGCCGGGACCGGCTCCTCCTCCCTGGCGAGGAGTTTCGGATACTTGCGCAGAATCTTCCGTTCGAGGGCGGCGAAGACCTGGTTGCCGAGAACCCGGCTCTGGCGGATTCGGAACAGCAGCCTCGCGGCCTCGGCCTCGCCACCCTGCTCGAGCATGCGGTCGAAGTAGGCCAGGCCCCCCGCGCGGAAACTCTGGCGGATGAGCGCGAGGGCCTCGTCCTTCTCGAACCGACTCACTGCTCCCCGCTGATACGCCTTCTCGCGGGCCAGCTCGTCCCCGACGTTGAGCAATTGGTCGAAAACCCGGGTGAGATTCACGTCGAGGTCCCAGCGGGCCGCCAGGAGATTGCGGCAGACGTAGGCGAAGAGCTCCAGCCGCTCCTGGGGGGCCTCCAACACCCGGCCGACGACCGCCTCGATGCTCGGCGCCTCCCCACGGGTCGGAAGGTCCGCGGCGGCGACATCCCACAACTCCTTCGGGCCGCGCAGGAGAATCTCCTGGCAGACCGCCGGCCACGCCTCGGACCTCTCCTTGAGGAGCTCGAGGGCGCGACCTCGCGCGGCGTTGGTCGTCAGGCCGTTGAGCAGAGGGATCGGGTCGGACTGAGCGACGACGATTTCTTCCGGGGAAGGGAACTCCGCCGCGTCGGGCGCCACCCTCGTGAGCAACAGCGATGCCTCGAAGGCCG
>CAYYCI010000579.1:0-2974 GCA_964470215.1 uncultured Planctomycetota bacterium | reverse complement strand
GGGACGAGTGGTAATACATATCTGCCGGCTTCAGTCATAAGCCAGTCGGGCGCGGGGCCTGCCCCGCGCCCGACTGTTTTCCCGCGTTTGCACTCCCACCTGCCCTCGCCTACCATAACCCCTCAAGCTGTCACAGGAGCGAATGCCCCGTGCGTTTCCATACTCTCATCGTTGCTCTGGCAATCGCCCCGTCGCTCCGCGCTGCCGCCTGGCCCCAATGGGGCCAGCGCTTCTCTCGCAACATGGTCTCGCCCGAACGCGGCCTCCCCGAGCGCTTCGACCCCAAGACCGGCGAAAACATCAAGTGGGTCGCCCCGCTCGGCACCCAGACCTACTCCTCGCCAATCGTCGCCCAGGGCTGCGTCTTCATCGGCACGAACAACGACCGACCACGCGACCCCCGCCACCGCGGCGACCGCGGCGTCCTACTGTGTCTCGACGAGGCCACCGGCGCACTGCGATGGCAACTGGTCGTGCCCAAACTCACCGCCGACCCGCCCGACCCCTATCTCGACTGGCCCCGCGCCGGCCACTGCTCCCCGCCCTCGGTCGAGGGCGACCGAGTGTATGTCGTCACCAACCGCTACGAGGTCGCCTGCCTCGACATCCGCGGCATGGCCAACGGCAACGATGGCCCCTACCGCGACGAGGCGCGCCACATGGCCCCTCCCGCCTCACCCCCGATCCCGCCGACGAAGACCGATGCCGACATCATCTGGCTCTTCGACCTGCGCTCGGGCGCCGGCATCTACCCCCACGACTCCGCCCACGCCTCCATCCTCATCCACGGCGACCGCCTCTACCTGAACTCCTGCAACGGCCTCGACAGGACACACCGCAGAATCCCGGCACCCGACGCCCCCAACCTCGTCGTCCTGGACAAACGCACCGGCCGCTTCATCGCCCGCGACACCGAACGCATCGGCCAGCGCATCGTCCACTCCACCTGGTCCTCCCCCGCCCTCGGCCGGGTGGGCGGCAAGACCCTCATCTTCTTCGGCGGCGGGAACGGCGTCTGCTACGCCTTCGAGGCCCTCGACCGCGACCCCCCGCCCGGCCAGGTCGCCAAGCTCCGCACCGTCTGGTCATTCAACTGCGACCCCGACGCCCCCAAGGACGACCCCCACAACTACATGCGCAACCGCCAGGTCAGCGCCAGCAACATCAAGGGCATGCCGGTCTTCCACGACGGGCGCGTTTACGTCGCAGCCGGCGGCGACATCTGGTGGGGCAAGAACCAGGCGTGGCTCAAGTGCATAGACCCCTCCGGCACCGGCGACATCACCACCACCGGCCACCTCTGGACCTACCCCCTGAAGCGCCACTGCTGCTCCACCCCCGCCATCGTCGGTGGCCTCGTCTTCATCGCCGACTGCGGGCGCACAATCCACTGCATTGACGCCGCCACCGGCAAACCCTACTGGACCCACGCCACTCGCGGCGACTTCTGGAGTTCGCCGCTCGTGGCCGACGGCAAGGTTTACATCGGCAACCGCCGAGGCGAGTTCTTCGTCCTTGCCGCCGCGAAGCAGAAGCGGCTCCTGAGCGTCGTCAACCTCGGCTCGCCCATAGTCGCCACCGCCGCAGCCGCCAACTCCACCCTCTACGTCGCCACCATGACCCGTCTCTACGCCATCCAGGCCCCCAAACGCACCGACTGATCGCCAGAAGTTCCTTGACACGCCTGGCGGGATGGGAGTGCTGCCTCGTCGAGCCAGGCGTCGAGATGACCGCGGCGTCCTCATGCGAATCGCCGGCCCCAGCCACTCCCGAAATGCCCGGGGCGCAGCTCAAGAGCCTCCACGGCTTCCGCGCCAGGGGCGACCCCGCACCAGTCGCTCCGCACAGGGTAAACTCTTCGGAAAACCCTCCGGCGTGGGGAAAATAAGGGCCAACGAAAAAAAGCCCGGCCAGTGGAACGGGATGGAGATCACCCTGAAAGGCGGCAAGGTGACGGTGGTTGCCAATGACGAAAAGGGCAACGAAGCCACCGACTGCGACGTCGTGGCGGGGAAGATCGCCCTTCAGTCCGAGGGCGGCGAAATCCATTTCCGCACCGTCCGGTTGACCACACTGACCGACGACTGAAGACCAACCCGCCGTAGTCCGCTCAAACGACAAGCACCGCGGCGAGAGCGGGTTGGCGATCTTGTGGTCGGTCAGGCGGCCATCGAATAGGCAGAAGCCATCGTGGCGGTCGCTAAGTAAGATGATGTGCTTCGCGCCCCACCACTCGCAAAGCCTGAACGTCCGTGTCTGTCCGTACCCGTCCGTGTCCGTCCACCCGGGGCCCTGGAACCGCCGGTCAGCGCAGATGAACGCAGCGGCAGAATCACGACACGGATGAACGTATTCAATTGTTTCGATACTCCTTCGTGACCGTTTGTGTCCTTCGCACATCCCACGCGGCACACCGCCAGGTTTGCATCGGCAGCCAGCCCCGGCTAGAGTGAACGCACAAGAACGCTGCTGCTGGACGAGACGCTTTGCACTCAGGAGACGGACGGAATGAACAGGCGCGATTTCTGTAAAGCCGCCGGTCTGTCGGCCCTCGCGGCGATCGCGGCAAAGGCGTGGGGCGCAGGCGCCAGGCGAGAGAAGCCTAACTTCGTGGTCATCTTCACCGACGACCAGGGCTACGGCGACCTCGGCTGCTTCGGCTCGAGGACCATCCAGACCCCGCGAATAGACACGCTCGCAAAGGAAGGACTGAAACTGACCAGTTTCTACGCCCAGCCCGTCTGCGGCCCCTCCCGCACCGCGCTACTCAGCGGCTGCTACCCGCCGCGCGTGGCCGCGGATGGCAGGGGCTGGCAGCTGAAGGGCGCGACGCTCACCATCGCCGAAATCCTCAAGGGCGCCGGCTACGCCACCGCCTGCATCGGCAAGTGGGACGTTTCCGGCCGCCGTAACCGCCCGGGCATGATGCCCAACGACCAGGGCTTCGACTACTACTTCGGCACCTGGGGCGCCA
>CAYYCI010000578.1:0-2980 GCA_964470215.1 uncultured Planctomycetota bacterium | reverse complement strand
GCCTGCGCCTACTGCCCCTTCGAGCCGCTATCCCCATAATCAGGGGCCACACTCCCGCCGGCCCCGACGCTTGACCGGGCTTGGGGGGCGAGGTACAATCCCATCGCTTGCTCGCAAGATGCAGCAGGAGGCATCTCCGCGTGGGGAAGATCGAGGCAAATGTCTATGTGACGCGTCGCGTCCCGCAACAGGGACTCGACATCCTCAATGAGAATTGCTCGCGGGTCGAGGTCAATCCCCACGACCGGGTGCTCTCGCGCGAGGAGCTCCTCGAGGGCGTGCGGGGCAGGGACGCGGTGCTCTGTCTTCTGACCGATACGATTGATGCCGAGGTTCTCGAGGCTGCGCGGGGCTGCAAGATTTTCGCCAACTACGCGGTGGGCTACAACAACATTGACGTGGCCGCGGCGACCGAGCGCGGCATCGCCGTCACCAACACCCCGGGCGTCCTGACCGACGCTACCGCCGACCTCACCTGGGCGCTCCTTTTCGCCGCGGCCCGGCGGGTGGTCGAGGGCGACGCCTTCACCCGCGCGGGCAACTTCGAGGGCTGGTCGCCAATGCTCCTGCTGGGCGCCGACATCAGCGGCAAGACCCTGGGGATCGTCGGAGCGGGGAGGATCGGAACCGCCGTCGCGCTCCGCGCCAGGGGCTTCCGCATGCGAGTGCTCTACTTCGACAAGAACCAGAACGAGGCGCTCGAGCAGGCCGTCGGGGCCGAAAGGGTCGAACTGGACGACCTGCTCCGCCAGGCCGATTTCGTCTCCATCCACGTGGACCTCAACCCCACGACCCACCACCTGATCGGGCGGCGCGAGTTGGGCCTGATGAAACCGACCGCCTGCCTGCTGAACGCCTCGCGCGGCCCGGTGGTGGACGAGGCGGCGCTGGTCGAGGCGCTCCGCGAAGGGAAGATCGCCGGGGCGGGCCTCGACGTCTACGAGAACGAGCCAGCACTGGCGCCCGGCCTCGCCGAACTCCCCAACGTCGTTCTCCTGCCCCACCTGGGCAGCGCCACACACGGCACCCGCACCCGCATGGCCACCCTCGCCGCCACCAACATCGTGGCGATGCTACGCGGGGAGCGCCCGCCCAACATCGTCAACCCGGAGGTCTTGCCGTGAGCGGGCAGCGGCGAATCACCATCTACGACACCACACTGCGCGACGGCGCCCAGGCCGAGGGCGTGACCTTCTCGCTGGTGGACAAGGTGGCGGTGGCGCGGCGCCTCGACGAGTTCGGCGTGGACTACATCGAGGGCGGCTACCCTCTCTCGAACCCCAAGGACGCGGCGTTCTTCGCCGAAATCCAAAAACAGCACCTCCGACACGCCACCGTCGTCGCTTTCGGCAACACCCGCCGTGCCAACGTCCGCCCGGAGGACGACGCCGGCCTGCGAGCGCTCCTCGAGGCCCAGACCCAGGCCATCGCACTCGTGGGGAAGAGTTGGGACCTCCACGTCCGCGATGTTCTGAGGGTCTCGGGCGAAGAAAACCTGGCGATGATCCGCGACTCGGTCGCCTACCTGAAGGCCCACGGGCGTAAGGTGTTCTTCGACGCCGAACACTTCTTCGACGGCTACCGCGCCAACCCCGACTACGCCCTGGCCACGGTCCTGACGGCCCAGGAGGCCGGGGCCGACGCCATCGCCCTGTGCGACACCAACGGCGGAATGCTCACCGAGGACCTGCGGGCAATCGTCCGAGCGGTTCGTCCCAGGCTCGGTGTCGAACTCGGCGTCCACACCCACAACGACAGTGGCCTGGCCGTGGCGAACGCCCTGGCGGCGGTCCAGGAGGGTGCCGACCACGTCCAGGGCACTATCAACGGCATCGGCGAGCGGTCCGGGAACGCCGACCTGTGTGTGCTCATACCAAACCTTGCGCTGAAGATGGGCTGCGAGGTGCTCGTGCCCGGGGCGGTCCAGCAACTGACCAACGTCTCGCGGTTCATCTACCAGGTCGCCAACCTGAATTTCTCCCAGTGGCAGCCCTACGTCGGCCCGACCGCCTTCGCCCACAAGGGCGGCCTCCACGTGGATGCCGTGCAGAAGAACGTCCTGACCTACGAACACATAGACCCTGCCGCGGTGGGGAACGAACGGCGGATTCTCATCAGCGAACTCAGCGGCACATCGGCCATCATGGCCCGCGCGCGAAAGCTCGACGAGCGCATTGACCGCCAGACCAGCCGTCGCATCCTCAAGGTCGTCCAGGACCTTGAGGCCCAGGGCTACGAGTTCGAGGCCGCCGAGGCATCCTTCGAACTCCTCGTCCGCAAACTCCTCGGCACCCATCGCCAGTTCTTCACCCTCGAGGGCTTCCGCGTCATCGTCGAAAAGCGTGGCACCGACGAAGTCCCCATCAGCGAGGCCACAGTCAAACTCACCGTCCGAGGGCGCACCCGCCTGACCGTCAGCGAGGGCGACGGCCCGGTCCACGCCCTCGACGGCGCGCTGCGAGCCGCCCTCGAAGAGTTCTACCCCCAACTCGAGAAGGTCCGGCTCGTGGACTACAAAGTCCGCATCGTCAACCCCCGGGCCGCCACCGCCGCCAGAACTTGTGTCGTCATCGAATCTACTGACGGCAACCAGGTCTGGGGAACGGTCGGAGTGAGCGACAACATCATCGAGGCCAGTTGGCAGGCGCTCATTGACAGCATCGAGTACAAACTCATCCAGGACGACGAACCCGGCATCGAGAACCCCGCCACGTGAGAAGAGCCCCGCCCACATCGAAATGCTTGCGGCCAGGGTCCGTTGTAGGCGGGCCGTCTCGGCCCGCGAACTCGAAGCCGGAACCCCCGCGGGCGCCTCTATGATCGAAAACCTGGCGGCAAACTCATCCGAGGCAGCCACTGGTGGCCATCGGTGGCACAGGCTGGAAAACCTGAAACTATGAAGGAAACCCGCGCGTAGCCTTGAAAGAGACCGGGGCTGTGGGCTTTGGCACGCTTTTGTGCACCGTGGGTTCCTAATGCA
>CAYYCI010000577.1:0-2990 GCA_964470215.1 uncultured Planctomycetota bacterium | reverse complement strand
GGGCGCACGCTCCTCAGCGCCTTCATCGCCGACATGGACCTCAAGGTCGAGCCCCCGGCCGATTGCGTGGGTCAGATAACGACTATAGGGGCGTGGCGGAACCTCGAGGAGCGGTGGCGGTTCTTCCTCAGCGGCGTCGGCGGCTCACAGCTCCATTTCCACTGAGAGAGGGGCCAGCCGCCCCAATATCAACCGGACGGAGCGCGCAGGGGTCGGCCGGTCGCAAGGGCCCTCCCCGCCTGGTATGCCTCGGCCAGCGCGGTGGGGTGTTCGAGGATGTCGCCGCTGGCGTCAATGTGTTCGTAGCACAACTCCCCCGCATACTCGACCTCGAGGACATTGAAGAGGGCCTTCATGGTCCTTCGGGCACCGTCGAACATCCAACGCTTGTCGAACCCACAGACCGAGACGAAGAGGCCGCGCCGCCCAGGGCGAGGCGGCTCGAAGAGGGGCTTTCGCAACACGTACTTCAGCGACCAGAAACACTGGCACCGATCAATGAGGATTTTCGAGTGCGCGGACACGGCGACGAAGAAGATGGGGGTTGCGAAGACGAGGTGGTCGGTTTCCAGGAGTTTCTGGTGGACGGCAAGCGCGTCGTCCTGGACGACGCATCGGCCGGTGGTCTCGCAGCGAAGACACTCCATGCAGGGGCGCATGCTCAGTTGGCGGAGGTGGACGAGTTCGGTCTCGGCACCTGCCTCTCGTGCGCCGCGAAGGACCTCGGCGACCAAAGTGTCGGTGTTGCCTCCCCGGCGCGGGCTGCCGGCGAGGCCGAGAACCCTGGGCATTGTTGACCTCTCGGGGAGGGGTTATTCCTTCTCGAGTTCGGCGGCTTCCCTGATTCTGGCGGCCATGACCAGCAGGGCGTATGCGACGAAGCACAACCCGCCGAGGATTGCGAAACCACACGCGCTCCCGGCCGCCAGGGCCTGCTCCTGCGCCGGGCTGAGGCCACCGGCACACAGGAGCGCGATCCCGGTCGAGAGCAGCCCCACGAGGATGAACAGCGCCTTCATCTGAGCGTCGCTCCTAACAATGGGACACCGAGGTGTTCAACCTCCCCGACGCCCTGCGGCGTCGGACCTTTCGTTCTCAGGCCCGAGCTCCCCGAGCAGAGGTCTTGGTGTTCGGGTCCGGACCTCGAGCAGGCGGAGGAACCGCAGTTCGATCTCGCGCGCGAGGGCGTCGGCTGCCTCCTGGTCGTCGCTGGGCAGAGGGGCATCTCCGGCGGCCAGCATGTCGTGTCCGCCGCCCTCCCCTATCCCCTCGAGGAGTGTGGCGACGAGTTTTCCAGCGCTGCCCTTCCGCAGGACGGTGCGGACCGAGAGGTGGATGCGGCGCCCGCAGACCCCGTGGCACAGGACCCACCAGACGCCCTCGATGCGTAGGAAGAAGTCGGCGACCTCGGCCAGGGTGTCGGGCGAGTCCACGCGGCCGAGCCAACAGATGGCCGCGCTATCGTAGAGCCGGCAGTCGCGGAGGGCACGGGCGAGGGTCGAAAAGTAGGCGCGCGGCAGGCGCTCCCGCTCGATCATCGCCAGAGCACGCTGGTTCGCCAGGGGATAGAGATAGAGGAAGGCGCGGGTGTCCGCGCTCGAGGCCCCGCGGGCGAGGTCCTGGGTGTCGCTCTTGATGCCGTAGAGGAGGACGGTGGCGAGTTGGGGATCAGGGGTGATGCGCGCGGCTCGGAGGTACTCGGTCATAATGGTGGCGGTTGCGCCGTAGTCGGGGCGGATGTCGGCCACGGTCCCGGGGCCGATCCCCTCTCCGCGCGGGTGGTGGTCAATGACCAGATGGACCGGGGTCTCAGGCGGCAGGGAGTGATTGGTAAAGCCGGGCTGGGTGTCCACGAGTGCGCGGAGGTCGAAGTCCTCGAGGTCGAGGGTGCGGAGGTCGGCGGGCCGCTCGCCGAGGAACTGGAGCGTGGCCCGGTTTTCGGCTCTGGTGCTCAGCCCCCCGGAGCCGAAGGTTGTCGGCAGATGCGCTTTTTCCTCGAGAATGCGCTTGAGCGCGGCCGCGCTAGCGATGCCGTCGGGGTCGGGGTGGTCCTGGGTGGCAACCAGCGCGCGAGACTTCTGCCTGGCGAGGCGGAGGAGCCGTGCGAGGCGGTCGCGAGCGGCGTCGGGCTTCGTCCCCATGGGATCGTCCGAGACAAGGATACGGAATGGCGCCGCTTGTGGCGATTTGGTATTATACGCCGGCCGCCAACCGGTGCAAGGCAGGGGAGGAGCGACCGGCACGCGACGGAGAGAATCACCAAAGCCAAGGGCGGCGGAAATCGCTTGACAGCCGGAAGCGGTGGAGTATAATCGCCAGCAGAGAGAGCGCTTAGAGTTGGCTCGTCGGCGGAGGCAGACGGCCGACTGATTGCTAAGGAAGGCAGGATATGGCTCGAAAGCTCGCCTGGGGCATCGATGTCGGCGAGTCGGCAATCAAGGCCGTCCTGATGCGGCGGGTCGGCGACGATGCGGTGGTCGTGGACTACCGCACGGTTCCCTGCGAGGCGCCTTCCGGCGAGGCGGGCGTGGGAGACCACGACTTCCGTGTCCGGGGCGCGCTGGCCACCCTCCTTTCCGAAATCAGGCTCAAAGGCGCCACCGTAGCCGTCTCGATGCCAGGCCATGACGTCTTCCCCAGGTTCATCCCCCTGCCGCCGGTCGACCCCAAGCGCGTCCCCGAGGTCGTCCGCTACGAGGCGCGAACCCAGATGCCCTTCCCCATCGAGGAGGTGGTGTGGGACTACCAGCCGGTGACAGGCATGGACATCCCGGGCGAGGAGATCGAGGTCGCGCTCTTCGCCATCAAGAAGGCCACCGTCTATGCCTTCCTGACCAATCTCCGCCTGGCGGGGCTTGTGCCCGATCTGGTCGAGATTTCGCCCCTGGCCCTCTACAACTTTATATATTATGACCGCCAGCCCCAGACCGGGACCGTGGTCATAGACGTCGGGGCAGCGAACACCGACCTGGTGGTGATAGACGGGGAGC
>CAYYCI010000576.1:0-3007 GCA_964470215.1 uncultured Planctomycetota bacterium | reverse complement strand
CCACAAGGATTACCCCCTCTGGGACCAGGTGGCCCACTCGGTGTTGATGGTGCGCGTTCCCGGGCAACCCGGCGGCATCCGCCGCAAGGAGATGATCCAGCCGCAGGACATCTTCCCGACGCTCTGCGAACTGGTCGGGGCCGAGGTGCCCGAGACGGTCGAGGGCCACAGCTTCGCCAAACTCCTCGGCAACGACGAGGAACAACCGTGGCCGCGCCAGGTCGTCCTATCTTCCGCCGCCATTGACCTGCGCAAAGACCGGCCTTCGGTCATCACGATCCAGGACGCCGAGTGGTGCCTGCTCGATGCCCCTGACCCCTCCAGACGCCGCCTCTACCACAAGCCCACCGACCCGGAGGAAGAGGACGAGTGCCTGGCCGACTTCCCGGACGTCGCGAAGGAACTCCATGAGAAGTTGCTCGAGGAACTCAAGGCTCGCGGAGCGCATCCCGCGCTCGTGGATTGGTTCGCGACTGGGGAGAAAGGGGACGTCCCCGCCGACTATCGCTTGCGGGACCCGTATCTGGACGCCTACGTGCCCTATTTCTCCCGCATCCTGCCGGAAGACCGGGAATGAGTGGCCGTCGGATCGCGCTCCTGGCGTTGAGTTGCCTCCTTGCAGGGTGCGTGAGGCAGCCGCGGCCCGGAGCGGAAGCCGACGCTCTGCGGAGACGGGCCCCGGCCCTCAGGATCGTCCAACTGCCCCGCGAACGCCTCTCCCCTGACAACGAGAGCTACGACTGCCTGATGATCCACATGGAACACCCCGTCCTGAAGCCCGAAGACCCGCGGCGTCAACCCTGGTATCCGGCCGGCGCGTCGCCGGCGGGGCGGACCGCCCTCGAGCGACGGTACTATCAGGGGTATGCCACAACCTACGTCGCGCCCGTCGAGGTGGCGCGAACTCCGACCCCGACCAACGAAGAAACCACCGCGATGACCGCCATGGCCTTCTTCACCGGCATTGACGGGTTAGTCCTGTGGAAGCTGAGAGACTTCGATGAGCGCCGTGGACTAACCGAGAGCGACAGGCCGCTCGAGGGCTTCATGCCCCGGCAGTGGTCGGGGAGGCAGAGGGCAAGAGGTTCCCTGTCGAGCTGATCATCAGCGACGGCGACGGTGCACTGGAGGCAGCCGTGGCCCTCAACTACCCCCGCACTCCCTATCAATTGTGCTTTTTCCACAAACTGAAGAACCTCGCCGACCACGTGGTCGACCCTGCGGAGCGTCGGGCTATACTCAGGGAGGCGTCGGAGATATCCAAGGCCCGCAGCCGCCCTGTGGCGGAGGCGCGGCTGAAGAGCTGGGCGAGGCGGCGGGGGAAGAAGGAGCCTCGCGCCGTCGCCTCCCTGACCGCACAGAAAGACCGCCTGCTCCTCTACTACACAATTTCCCGAGGCACTTCGGCCTCGGCTCGAGACCACCAATCCCCTCGAGCGATTCACTCGAGAACTGGAGCGAAAGTTCGCCCAGATAGGCGTCTTCTCCAATGCCCACAGTTGGAAGCGCCTGACCTATATCATCTATCGGAACCTGATGGAGCGAGGATATGCCCCCCATCGCTCAATCCGGTTTTACACAGAAACTTGACACTCTCTAATCCACGGGGACATTGCCCTGCCTGCTCCCGGCGGGTTATAATGGAGTCGGAGGGCGAGGAACCAGGACGGGACAATGATCAAGAAACTCAACCTGATAGTCGTCGGGTGCGCGGCGCTGGCCGTCGTGGGCCTCCTGGCCGCCATGAGCAGAAAGGTCAGGAAGGAGGGCTGGGAACTCGAGGGCAAGGTCCTGACCATCCACGGCCCCCACTACACCCTCGAGCGCCTGGCCGCCGAGGTGGCCGACCCCGAGATTCTTTCCTACGACAGGGACAAGCGCGAGGCCACGGCCAACGTCAGCCTCGTTATCGAGGGCGGGCTGAGGATCGGCGACCCAGAGGACCCCAAACTCGGCGAGACCCTCCTGCTGAACACCGTCGTCTGTGGAGACCTGCGGGTCGAGGTCGCCCGGGGCGGGACCCTGGAAGTCTACAACTCCACCCTCCAGACCGTCAGCCAGATAATCACCCAGGACAAGTGTAGCCGAGGCTACTACTTCGTGACTGACGGCCGGCTGGTGATCCGGGGCGGCAAGGTGTTGTATATGTCGGGGGCGCGAGGCGAGACCGCGCGTCGCCACGCGGCGGTGGACCTCCGCGACACGTCATTCGCTCTGACCGACGATTGCGCGTTCCACACCCGCGGGACCGATGGCCGTCGCCTCGAGATTCGCGACTCGCGGTTCTTGTGTGAGGGCGCCTACGGGTTCTGGGTCGAGGACCCTTCTCCTTCCCCCGTCCGCCTGGTTCGGTGCCAACTCTACGGCTCGGAGGCGGACCTCTATCTCAGCGGTCAGGACCCCGCCGCCGAACTCCTCGACTGCCAGTTCAGCAAGGTGAAGGTCAGATTCCAGAGGGCCAGCGGCTCCGCCGTTATCAAGTGGTCGGTTCTCGTCAAGGTGGTCCGGCGCGGCTCAGCCGACCCAGTGGCCAATGCCAGGGTGGTCGCGACGAGCACCGGACCCGGCTCGAGCGAGACGGTCGAAGGCCGCACCGATGCCTCAGGCGCCTGCACGCTGGTTCTGACCGAGTATGTCGCGACGCCCCGCTCGCCGGCTGGCGGCCCGACCAACGTCACGCCCCACCGCATCGCGGCCTACGCGCCCGACGGCTCCATCCTCGGCGAGGTCCCGAAGTACGAGGCCACGGGCATCGGCGGCGTGGCGACGATCGAGGTGGAAGCACCGCGCTCGTAGGGGCACGTTGGAGCCGTCGGCCTGGCCCTTCCCCCCGACCCCCAGCCCAGAACCAACAACCCAAGAACCATAACCGATGACAAAGAACCAACCCGTTCTCCCGGGCAATGCGCAACGGCAGGGCGCCACGACGCCCGTCCTTGCCGCCGGGCGGGATGGGCTTTGGCACCCTTTTTGCACCGCAATCAGTTGCCAGGCGAGAAGGAAAAGA
>CAYYCI010000575.1:0-3029 GCA_964470215.1 uncultured Planctomycetota bacterium | reverse complement strand
CATCCAGTTTGCAGCCTATCCTGAGCTGTTCGGGTCGCGTCGATTCTGGGGATTTGCGCTCTGCGGGATGTTTTCAACGGGCGCCTTTTACGTTTTTCTCGCCGGCGTTCCGTTGGTTGCGGCAAGGCAGTTTTCAATCTCTCCTGGCGTTCTCGGTTTTTACATTGGCACCATCACTGCGGGATTTGCTGTAGGTAGTTTTGTCGCCGGGCGTTACTCGAAACGCTTCCCGCGGACAACCATGATGATTAGCGGCAGGTCGATTGCCTGTGTTGGATTGACGCTGGGTCTGATACTATTTCTTGCTGGTTACGCGCATGGATTAACGCTATTTTTTGCAACCGTTTTCGTCGGTGTGTCAAACGGTATCTCGATGCCTAGCGTCAATGCTGGCGCGATCTCGATGCGGCCAGAATTGGCAGGCAGCGCGGCGGGCCTGGTGGGCTTTGGCGCGCTTCTTGCACCGCAATCAATTGCCAGGCTTCTCACGCCGCTTCTACGGTTTTGGTGGCACAGGCTTTCCAGCCTGTGCCCCGGGCGACGCGGGGCGGGGACCCACCGCCCCCGCTGTCACGCACCACAGAGGACGCGGAGACCGCGGAGAACCCGCCGAGGCCGGAATGGGCAGGGACGGGGGCCTGCCCGTACGATGCCGTGAGCCGCGACCCATGAGGTGTGTAGGGGCGGGCCCCCGTGCCCGCCCTCCTGCACGCACGAAACCAGCGCGGGGAAAGCAAGAAGACCCACAATGCGGGTTCATCCGTGCCCGGGTCCCTCTGGCGGTCCTCTGTGGTGTGGACGCAGGGGCACAGGCTGGAAAGCCTGTGCCACCGACACGCCTTTGGCGGGGTTGTCTTCTGCGTTCATCCGCGATTGCTTTCATCTGGGGTTCCGGGACACGGGGCGCGGAGGCCCCAGCCCCACAGCAGTCATGCACCGCAGAGGACGCGGAGACCGCGGAGAACCCGCCGAGGCCGGAATGGGCAGGGACGGGGGCCTGCCCGTACGATGCCGTGAGCCGCGACCCACGAGGTGTGTAGGGGCGGCCCCGTGCCCGCCCTCCTGCGCTCACCAAAGCGGCCGAGGACCATCCGGCCGGGGAGCGTGGTCGCTCAGGCGAGTTCGCGGTAGATGTCCTCGATGGCGCGGACGGCGGCCTCGAGGGTGAATTCGGTGGCGACGCGATGGCGACCGGCCTCGCCGTATGCCTCGGCCCGCTCGCGGTTCCGAAGCAGGTCGAAAACGGCCTCGGCCATCCCGGCCACATCGCCGAATGGCACGAGAAGACCCGTGTTGCCATCCTCGACGATCTCGCCCACGGCGCCGGAGCGGAAGGCCACCACCGGCCTGCGACAGGCCATCGCCTCGATGAGCACGCGCCCGAACGGCTCGTCGCGGGAGCAATTGACCACGACGTCCATCGCCGCGAGGGCCGCGAGCGCGTCGTCGCGATGGCCGGCGAAGACAACGCGCTCGGCCACTCCAAGTTCGGTGGCGTAGTCCTTCAGTTCGGCGAGATAGTCGCGCCCGGGGTCGGGGAAAAGCGTTCCGCCGACGACCAGGAAGACGCACTCTGGGAGCCTGGGGGCGAGGGCTGCGGCCAGTTCGACGAAATGGCGTTGGCCCTTCCAGGGCCTGATGCGTCCGAGGCAGCCGACCACGGGCGCCTGGGACGGGATGCGGAACTCGGCTCGAAAGCCCAGCCTGGCCTCCTCGCTCGGCAGGTCGGGGAGATCGATGCCGTTCGGGACAACGCGCACCTTGCTGGGGAATGGCAGCGATTCGGCCACGAATCGCGAGGGCGCCACCGCCAGGTCGCATCGTTTCATGAGACCGAATCGCACCCAGCGGGGCATCTGGTAATCGCGGACGTGCCAGAGGAATCGCGCCTGGCCGGCGGCGGCGTATGCGGCGCACCGCAGGGTGTTGGCGTGGATGACCCGGGAGCCGAGGTCTTTGACCAAGGTGGCGAGGGCGTCGGCCCCGCGGCGCAACCGTCGCAGCGAGGCGAAGGGATTGACGCCCTTTAGTTTCTCGAGTTCGAGCTTGGCAACGCGGACGCCGAGCGCCCGGGCCTTTTCGGCCAACTGGCCTTCGGGGGTTGCCAGGGTTGGTTGGTAGGCGTCGCGGTCGAGTTTTCGCAGGAGGTCGAGGAGGCTTCGTTCGGCTCCGCCGAGGACGGTCGCGTGGTCGAGGAAGAGGATGTTCATCATGACGGCCGACCTCGGTGGTGCCGTGTCTCTAGCCACTGACGAGTTCGATGCCCCTGCGGAGGGCTTCGGCGTTGATCTCGAGGAGGTCGGCCTTCCGTTTGCCGAGTGCCAGGCGGAGGCCCGCCAGGAGCGCCTCGAGGGGGACGATTTTCTTGATGTGGTTGTATGCGCCGAGGATGACCATGTTTGCGGCTCGCACTTCGCCGAGGGCGGCAGCCGTCTCGGTCGCCGGGATGGGGAAGAAGGCGTGGGAGCGTTTGGGCGGCTCCGCCCGGACCAGCGAACTATTGACCACCGCCAGGCCGCCATCCTTGAGACGCGGGGCGTAGTAGTCCCAGGAGGGCTGGTTCATGACGAGGAGGGAATCGGGGCTTGCGACGACCGGGGAGAAGATTTCGTTGGAGGCGACGATTACGTGGCAGTTTGCCCTGCCGCCGCGGACCTCGGGGCCGTAGGCCGGGAAATATGTGACGTTGAGGCCCTGTTCCATTGCGGTCTGGGCGAGGAGTTTTCCCAGGAAGATGACCCCTTGTCCGCCGAAGCCGGCCACGATGACTCGTTCACGCACTCTCGGCGCCTTTCGGCTCGTTCTCCCAATCGCGAAACACCCCGAGGGGAAAAACCTTTGTCATCTCTTCCTCGACGAACCGCATGGCCTCGACCGGCGAGAGCCGCCAATGGGTGGGACACGGCGAGAGGAACTCGACGAGGGCATAGCCGTTGTGTTCTATCTGGGTGACGAGCGCCTTGACGACGGCTTTCTTGGCGCGGCGGATTCGCGCCGGGCTACTGAGGGCCACCCGCTCGAGATAGGCC
>CAYYCI010000574.1:0-3047 GCA_964470215.1 uncultured Planctomycetota bacterium | reverse complement strand
GGGACGCCCCGCCCACAGGGCGCTCCCGGGGGAGGGCAGCCCTCGACCCTTCCTGCCCTTGACCTTCCCCCCTCAGCGCGTTAGCATTCGGTCCCGAAGCCACAGGCGTCGCCGTTACAGAGGAGGCCCGCCGTGCTACGCTTAAGCATGCACACCGACAACTGGCGCTGCCTGAGCGGCTCGTTCCGCCAGGCATGCGAGGCCGCCAAGAGGTTCGGCCTCGAGTTCATCGAGTTCGGCGTGGTAGACGGCCAGGACTTCATCCAGGGCCTCGGCTACAGCCCGGCCGTCTCGCTGGAATCGAACCCAATCGAGGTGCGGAGATACCTCGACTCGATGGGCCTGCGCCCCTCCCAGATTGATGCCGCATACCCCATCACCGGCCCCGCAGGCGCCACCTGGGGCGTCCGCTACGCCCAGCGAGCCATCCAGTTCGCACACCTGATCGGCTGCCCACGCGTGGACACCACCGACGGCCAGTTCAAGCCCGAAGGCTACACAGACCAGGAGGTGATGGCCATCACCCGCGAAAACTACCGCCAGATTCTCAAGTGGGCCGAGGACTTCCAGGTCGTCGTCAACATCGAAACCCACGGCCCCTACACCAACGACCCCGAACTCCTCGACCAGATGCTCCACTTCTTCGACACCCCCTGGCTCGGCTTCAATCTCGACACGGGGAACACCTTCATCGCCGGGGGCAACCCGGTGGACTTCCTCGAGCGATTCCTCCCGAAACTCAACTACGTCCACGTCAAGGACGTCAGCCCGGGCCTGGCGGCCGCGCTCAGGGGCGAGGATACCGGGATTGCCATGAGCGAATCGCCCATCGGCCAGGGCGTCAACGCCGCCAACATCGCCGAGTGCATCCGACGCCTCAAGGAAGCCGACTGGGACGGCATCCTCTCCGTCGAGTGCCTCGGCACCGACGAAAACCTCCAGGCCAGCATCGCCTGGCTCCGCGACCAGATCGGCCAGGGATAGGAACACCCCGGGGATGGTTGCGACCTCCAGACCCACGGCCACCGTCACCGACGCCACGGAGACCTCCCGGTGAGCTATCTTTTGTTCATGGACGAGAGCGGACACGACCACAAAGCCATGCCCTACGAGGTCCGGGGCGGCGTCGCCCTCCACGCGAGCAAGCTGTGGCCTTTCATTCAGGCCATGCGTGCCAACGAGGAGGCTACTTTCGGCACTTTGTTATACAGCTACGGCAGCGAGTTGAAAGGCCACAGACTACTGGACAAGAACCGGTTCAAGTGGGCGGCACAAGGACCACTGCTCGACGACGCCGCGAGGCGTAAGCACTGCGTGTCGTTTCTCGAAAGGGGCGTCCGCAACGAGAAGCCGACCCGGCGGGAGTTCACCGCCTACGGGCAGGCCTGCCTCCAAATGGCCCGCAACGTCTTCCGCCTCTTGACGGAAAACGAGGCGGTCATCTTCGCCTCGGCGATTCCAAGGGGCGTGAAGCCACCCCCAGACGCACGCGCCGAAGGGCTGCTTCGCAAGGACCATGTCTTCTTGCTCGAGCGCTATTTCTACTTCTTGGAGGAAAAGCAACAGCACGGCCTTCTCGTCATGGACCAGACCGACAAGAAGGTGGACAGACAGTTCGTCCGCCTTCTCCGCCGTTACTTCACCCGGACGCGTCCCGGCAGATACAGGACAACCTGGATTGTGCCCGCGCCCTTCTTCGTTTCCTCGGACATGACCTACCCCGTGCAGGCTGCCGATGTGTGTGTCTACTCCATCAACGTGGGGTTCCGGCTGCCGACGCGCGGAATGACCGCGCCGCACAGGGAGGAGGTGCCAGAAGAGTTCCGTCCTTGGCTCGCTCGGCTTCAGTTCCGCGGACAGGGATACCGCGATGGCGAAGTCTACGACTCGTACGGGATCGTATACGTCCCCGACCCGTACAGGCCGAGGGAGGCATGAAAAAAAGGAGGCAACGCTTCGGGGCCACCGAGGGCAGCCCCTCCGCCGAGCCTCCAGCCTCATTATACCACCACGACCAGGAATGTCAAACTCAACGACCCTCGGATATTAGGAGACAGGCCATGGCCCTGCGGAATCACACGAGGCGTCAGTTTCTCAAGGCCACATCCGCGGCGCTGGTGGCCCCGGCCCTGGCTGGGCAGACGCCGAGCACCAAAATCCTCAACTACAACCCCAAAATGGGCTACCGCCGCCTGGGGAAGACCGGCCTGATGATCTCCGAGGTCAGCCTTGGCGGCCACGGCGCCATCCCCAAGCCAAACCCGGTGGACAACCGCGTGGCCGTCCTCGAGCGAGCCGTCGAACTGGGGATCAACTACGTGGACAACAACATCGCCGCCGAATGCGATCTCTACGGCGCCGCAATGGCTAAGTCCAGAACCGCGAAGCGCGAGAAGTGGATCATCGGCTTCGCTTCCTGGCCACAGAAGATCACCGAGGAGTACGAGAAAAACCTCTCCCCCGACCGCATGATGAAGTCAATCGAAGACCGCCTCCGCTCCTACCACACCGACTGCCTCGACATCTGGCGCCCGGTCGGCGCCACCTGGGGAAAAGGCCAGCGGAGCATCCCCACCATGCTCATGGTCTCCCACAAGACCCTCGAGATGGTCGTCGGCGTCTTCGAGAAGGCCAAACGACAGGGCAAAGTCCGCTTCCTCGCCGTCTCCGCACACAACCCCAAGGTCTTTCGTCGCGTCCTGGAACATTACCCCCAGTTCTCCGTCATCATCTTCCCATACCTGTTCCTGACCAAGGAACTCGGCGGCGACAGCCTGTTGGAACTGGCGCGGAAAAAGGACGTCGGGGTCATCGGTCTGAAGCCTTTCGGCGCGGGAACCACCTTCGGCATCAAGCCGCGGCAAATCCACGGCCGGGTGGACAAGCGGGCACACGTCCTGATCAAGGAGATGCTCCGCGAGAAGCGCATCAGCGCCGTCATCCCGGGCGTCAACATCCCAGAGCAGTTGGCGGAGAACGTCCGCGGCTCCTACGAGCGCGAAAAGCCCACCACGCCCCAGGATAGCGAAGCCCTGCGCCAGTGCACC
>CAYYCI010000573.1:0-3052 GCA_964470215.1 uncultured Planctomycetota bacterium | reverse complement strand
CTGGGACGAGATCGAGAACTGGAACCGCCTCGCCGGCCACAAGATTCACCCACGACCCGTCCCGCTCTTCAAGAAGATCGAGGACGCCCAGGTGGCCGAACTCCAGGCACGCTTCGCAGGCAAGGGACAAGCCTAACACGGCAGGGAGCACAGCCATGTCGCCCGAAATCTCTCCTCTGGGAACGCTGGCGCCCTGGTTGGTAGTCGCCTCGATTTTCCTCGTCAGCGTCGCCGACGACGCCGAGGCCGTCAACTACGACGAATCGAAAGTCCCACACTACACCCTCCCCGACCCGCTCGTTCTCTCGACCGGCCAGCGAGTGACCGACGCGAAGACCTGGATGGAGAAACGCCGACCGGAAATCCTCGAACTCTTCAGGACCGAAGTCTACGGCCGCTCGCCGGGCCGGCCCAAGGAGATGACCTTCGAGGTCTTCGACAACGAGCCACGCGCGCTGGGCGGCAAGGCCACCCGCCGCCAGGTCGAAATCCGCTTCACCGGCAAGCGCGACGGCCCCACGACGGACCTGCTGATCTACTTGCCCAACGACGCCACGAAGCCCGTGCCGTGTTTCCTGCTCCTCAACTTCGCCGGCAACCACGCCATCAACCCCGACCCGGGCATCCGCCTCGCCAGGTGTTGGCTGCGCAACAAGCCCCCGGCGGTCGTCAACCACCGCGCCACCGAGAAGGGCCGCGGCTCCGCTGCCTCGCGCTTCCCGGTCGAGAGAATCCTCGCCCGCGGCTACGCACTCGCCACCGCTTGCTACTGCGACATTGACCCCGACTTCCACGACGGCTTCAAGAACGGGGTCCACGGGGCCTTCGACCGCTTCCCTGGCGGCAGGCGCCCGCCCGACGCCTGGGGCTCCATCGCCGCGTGGGCGTGGGGCCTGAGCCGGGCCATGGACTACCTCGAGACGGACCGCGACATTGACCACCGCCGCGTCGCCGTCCTCGGCCATTCCCGCCTCGGCAAGACCGCCCTGTGGGCCGGCGCGCAGGACACCCGCTTCGCAATCGTCATCTCCAACGACTCCGGCTGCGGAGGCGCCGCCCTCAGCCGCCGACGATTCGGCGAGACGGTCGCTCGAATCAACAAGTCCTTCCCACACTGGTTCTGCCAGAACTTCAAGAAATACAACGACCGCGAGGACGCTCTCCCGGTGGACCAACACATGCTCATCGCCCTCGTTGCCCCGAGGCCCGTCTATGTGGCCAGTGCCGAGAAGGACCTGTGGGCGGACCCGAAAGGCGAGTTCCTCTCCTGCAAACACGCCGACCGCGTCTATCGCCTCTTCGGCACCGACGGCCTCCCCTGCGACGACATGCCACCGGTGGACAAGCCAGTCATGGGCACGATCGGCTACCACATCCGCCGTGGCCGCCACGACCTGACGGCGTGGGACTGGGACCGCTACCTCGACTTCGCCGACAAGCATTTCGGGCGCACGAGGTAGCTCCCACGCGGAACAGATGCCCAGGGCCGTCGGCCCGACAGTCGGAGCGGGGGATTGTTGTCCCGCCGGGCTTTCGCTATAATTTCGCCAACCATCGCGGTTCGCCGGAGGAGGCGGATGAGAAAACCTCATGCGGCGGCTCTTACACTCCCCCTCTGTCTCGCGGCCTCTCTTGCGGCCGACTGGCCTCATTGGCGGGGGCCTAATCGCGACGGCACCACCCCCGAGGTCTCCGGCTGGCCCAGTGCCTGGCCGCCAAAGAGGCTCTGGGGCACGAATGTCGGCGTCGGTTGCACTTCCCCAATAGTCGTCGGCGACCGCCTCTACGTGATGGGCTGGCGAGGCAAGGACAAGGGCATCGCGCGACCAGGCGGCCGCGACACGCTTTATTGCTTCGACCTTCAGAGCGGCCGGGTCCTCTGGCGCCAGTCCTACCCATGCCGCTACCAGGGCCGCCTCAGGAAGGGCGACGAACGCCAATACGGCGGCCCGCTCTCGACCCCTTCCTTCGACAAGGCCACCGGCTTCATCTACACCCTGAGCGTGGACGGCGACCTGCGCTGCTGGGACGCGAGGAGAGATGGCAAGCCAGTGTGGGGGATGAACCTCCACGAGAAGTTCACCATCAAGCGTCGCCCCTTCATCTCCGCAGGCCACCGCGACTACGGCCACCCGACCGCCCCACTGGTCCATGGCGACCTGCTTATTGTCGAGGTCGGCGACACCAAGGGCACCGTCGTGGCATTCGACAAGAAGACGGGGAGGGTTCGCTGGAAGTCGAAGTACCACGACCCGCCCGGCCACAGTGGCTCGCCGGTGATCATGGAGGTTGGCGGAAAGGAGTGCCTAGCCCTATTCGCCACCTATCACTTCGTGGTCATGCGCCTCGACAGGGGCCACGAAGGGGAACCGATCGGGAAAGCCGAATGGCGGACCGACTTCGACTGCAATATCCCTACCCCTGCCGTCGTCGGCAACAAGGCGCTCGTCACCTCGGCCTACAACCAGAGCAAGTCGGCCCTCTTCGCGGTCTCCCCCGGGGGGCTGAAGCGCATCTGGACATCCCGCGCCTGTAGCCGAGTGGGCTGTCCCGTGATCCACAAGGGCAGAGTCTTCTTCGTCAACCGCTACCTGTGGTGCGCCGACCTCCGAACCGGCAAGGTCCTCTGGCGCGGCGGCGGCTTCGGCAATGGGAATTGCCTGGTCACGGGCGACGACAAGGTCGTCGTCTTTGGCAATCGCCGCGTGGCCCTCGTGGATGCCCTCGCCAACGACTACAAGGAACTGGCCAAGGCCAGCGGGGTCGTCCGCTCGGTCTGCTACCCTCAGGTCGCTCTTGCCAATGGAGTCCTCGTGTGCAAGGACCACTACGGTAACATGGTTTGTTTTTCGCTCGGCGGATCGAAGGCGGCGGAGCGATGAAAAACAATAGTGGCACATCTATGACGAAGCCCGGGATGGCAGCGCGCCGGGGCATGTGGGCTTTGGCACGCTTTTTGCACCGCAAACAATTGCCAGGCGAGAAGAAAAAGAATGCCCTGGCTGGCTGCCGACTCCGACTTGTCCTGCCAAAACCCCGCGCACCAAACGCC
>CAYYCI010000572.1:0-3055 GCA_964470215.1 uncultured Planctomycetota bacterium | reverse complement strand
ACTGGTCGTGGCTCCTGGCCCATTTCGGGTCGGCGACCCACTGGAGATGGCGCGGAGGGCCGACGACCGAGTCTTTCGCCACGGCGTTGTTGTCGGGGCCGTGGAGGGCGTGAGTCCACTCGTCCAGTTCCTTCGGTCGAGGCTTGATCACCTTGGTCCACTTGCCGCCCTCCCTCAGGTAGGCCACGCCGCCCGGGGCCAGGACGCGCATCATCTCCGCCCTGGGCACGGGGCTCGGCCGCTCACACACGACGAGGTTCACGAGGTTATCGGCGTAAGGCAGCGTGTTCCCGATGAAGCGGTCAATGGCCACGCGGCCGTAGAGGCGGAGGGACTTGATGTGTGTCCTGGCTTTCTGGACGTTTGCGGGATCGGGGTCGAGGCCATGGACGAGATAGGCATCGGAGGCATGGAGTGCGGCGGTCAGGCGGCCGTCGCCGCAGCCCAGGTGGACGACCAGCCCGCCCTTGACTCCCGTGGCCTCCAGGATGTCCTTCGCCGACGGCTCGGCGGCCGCGCCGAGCCGGACCAGGAACGCGAGGCAAAACGTCAGTGGAACCAGGGTGCGTTTCATCCCGTGCCCTCCTTCGTGGTTATTTGGTTCCGAAGCAGCGGACCTTTCCATCGCGCGTGGTCAGGTAGAGCCTGCCGTCCGCGGCGGCCATGCCGTCCCAGACGGGCAGGGCGTCGAGTTCCAGTTTGGAGAGTTGCTTGCCGCTCTTGGCATCGAATGCATAGAGGACGGAACCGAGTTTGCCCTCGAAGGCGGCCAGGGGGTCGTCGGGCGGGACGACATCCGGCGCGCCGCAAGCGAAGAGCGTGGTTCCCGCCAGGGCGAGGGCCTTGGCGCGGACGGGGACGAATTTCGACCAATGGACGCGCCTCTTGCCGGCGGGAGCCGGACCCTTGGCCTTGGGTCGCTCCAGGTCGGCGGCCAACAGCCGATAGCCCTTCGTGCCCGGGCTGAAGAGCCGCGGGCGCGCCACGCCCCCGAATGCCTGGAGGTAGTAGGCCGTTCGTTCGTCGAAGACCAGGAGTTGCGCGCCCGCCACCGCCCCGACGGTCCACTCCATGCGGTTGAACCAGTTTCCGTCGAGGAAGCCGGCGGTCGCATACACGTGGGGCTTCCTGGCCGCCTTCCCGAAGACGGGCATCTTGCGCATGTAGACCGAGCCTGCGCCATCGCTCACCAGGATGTCGGCCAGGGCGCCGGGGGCGTCGTAGGCACCGGGGCGAGGGGGCTTGCCCGTCTTGGGATCGGGTGTGTAGACGGTCTTGTGTTCAAGGATTTTCCCCGTCTGCGGGTCGAGTGCGTAAACGTGAATTCCGCCGTCGAGGAAGGAGGAGCGTCCTGCCGCGGCATAGGCCCGGCCGCCCTCGACCAGGACGCTGCCGTGGACCGGCCAGGGCGACTCGAGCCGGCCGTAGGCCACGACCAGGCGGTCGCTCGGGGCGAGGCGCCGCCGCCAGACCAGTGCTCCGTCGTCTGCGCGAAGGCAGTGGGCCCAACCGTCGGCGGAGCCGAAGAGGGCGAGTTCATCGGAGATGGTCGGCGGGCCGTCAACGCGGCCGCCCGCGGTGTAGCTCCACAGGGGCTTTCCCGTGGCGGCGTCGAGCGCCACCACGCGGCCCTCGTCCACCGATGCGACGAAGACTTTTCCCGCGGCTACCACGGGGGCGGACGGCTTGGAGCCGATGGCGACCTGCCACAGGAGCTCGACGTTCGGCGGGACCGCCGTGGCCGTGGCGCCACTGCGGCGCGGGTCGCAGCGATAAGTCGGCCAATCGGTAGGAGGGGCGAGGGACGCGGGACGAGTGGCGAGGGGTTGGTTGTACGCGGGGCCGCGCTCGAAGGCGGGCGCGGCTGAGGCCCTCGGCGCGGGGCCGGCGGGCGCGAGGGCGTAGAAGCCGTTGAGTTTGCTCGTGACGTAGCATCGGCACGGGTGAGGCGTCAGGTAGAGGAGGCCGTTGGCGGGCAGGATGCCGTAGAGGCAACCACCTCGCGCCCAGTAGTTGGTGAAGTTCTGGCCTGTGGCCAGATCAACGAATTCCACACCCCGGCGCGAACTGATGATGTAGCGGACAGTGGACTTGTTCCTGTAGCAGCGGTGGTGGTGGCCGACATTGAAGATTTCACGGGTGTCGAACCGCTTGCGGACCTCGCCCGCCCTGGGGTCGAGGCCGATGACCGCGTAGGGCCGTTCGTCCTTGTTCGGCAGGTAGCGTTTGCTGCCGTGGATGCTTTCCTTGAGGGGGACGTGTTCGTGGACCCACACCAGGCGGTTGATGACGAAGACATCGGGCTGGCGGAAGCATGGCCACCCGCCGTAGCGGTGTTTCCAGAGGAGTTTTCCGTCCCTGGCGTCGTAGGCGTGGAGGGTGCCCGGGACGGTGTGCCAGAAGTCGCGGGTTTCGACCTCGGGCTGGGCGAAAAGCAAGATGCCGTCGGGGTGATAGACGAGGACACACAGGTCGGTCATCCGCATGCTGTAGCGGGCGAGGTATTCGCGGACGGGTGGCCGCGGGACGCGCCACAGTTCCTTCCCCGTTCGGAGGTCGAGGCACACGATGGCCTTCTTGTCCACCAGGAAGATTCGGTTGCCACCGAGGGTGAGTTCGAGGCGTCCGTAGCGTTCGGCCAGGTTGGATTTGGCGCGGAGTCCGATATAGTCGCCCTTTTTCCATTGAATCTTGCCCGTCTTGGCCTCCAGGACACACACGCTCTTGTGCACCGGGTCCTTGTCCCCCTGGGTGGGGCTCTTGTTGTCCTTGTCGAGCGCCAGGACGAGCAGGCGGTCGCGGTAGAGGATTTCGTCGGTCCACTCGGTGCCTTCGTAGGTTCTGATGGTCTTGCCGGTGGCGGCGTCGAGGACGCTGAGGGGAGCCTGGAAGCCAAGGGTGGCATACACGCGATCGCCCACTGCGACCACACGCTTGTGGATTTGGATCGGCTGGTTGAAGCGTCCGTGCCAGCCGCCGCTCCACTGCCGCCCGCCCCATTTGACTATGGGGCGCTTCCAGAGCAGCACACCGTTGAAGGCGTCGCGCGCGACGA
>CAYYCI010000571.1:0-3057 GCA_964470215.1 uncultured Planctomycetota bacterium | reverse complement strand
GCTCTCGGAAGCGGGGTGGAATTGTGCGCGCCGGCCACAGAGCTGCCCTACTTCGTCAACGTGGCCGCCTATTGGAAAAACCCGTCCAATCGCTGGGGCAACTTCCCTCTCCACACCCGCATGGTCCTGGCGGAGCCCCTGCCGGTCAAGAGGCCGCTCGAGGACGGCGAGAAGTTCACCTGGGGGCCGGCCACGATAACCGCCATCGCCACGCCGGGCCACACCGATGGCAGCCTGAGTTACCTCGTCGAGTGTGACAGCCGGCGGGTGGTCTTTTGCGGAGATGTGGTCTGCGACCGCGGCCAGGTGCTCGACCTCTTCAGTCTCCAGAAGGGCACCGAGACGAGCGATTACCACGGCTACATGGGCGCGTGGCCCGACCTGGCCGAGAGCCTTGGGCGGCTGAAGAAACTTGGAGCCGACCTCCTGGTGCCTTCCCACGGGAATGTGGTTGCGAAGCCGGCCGAGGGGATAGACCTTCTGGCCGCGCGGCTCGAGCGGTGCTACGACCGCTACGTGGCCATCTCGGCCCTCCGCCACTACTTCCCGAAGATGTTCGCCGCCTACGCTGGCCGCAAGGGGCACATGCCTCCCCGCCCGGGGAAGCCGGTGCCGGAGTGCCTGCTCCACTTCGGCACGACGTGGGTCGTGGTCTCGAAGGATCGGGCGGCGTTCGTGATGGATTGCGGCGGGCCGGCGGTCATCAGGCAACTGAAGAAACTCCTCGCCGAGGGGAAGATTCGCTCGGTCGAGGGCCTCTGGATCACGCATTACCACAACGACCACGTGGACGCGGTTCCCCAGTTCCTGGAGGCCTTCCGCTGTCCTTGCATCGCCGATGCCCACGTGGCCGAGGTGATCACGAGGCCGCTGGCGTGGCGTCTGCCGTGCATGCCGCGAAGCGCGGTCCGAGTTGACCGGGTGACGAAGGACGGGGAGAGTTGGCGGTGGCACGAGTTCAAGATGACCGCCCACCACCTCCCCGGCCAGACCTTCTACCACGGGGGCCTGCTGGTCGAGCGCGGGGGGCTGAGGATGTTCTTCGTCGGCGACTCGTTCACCCGTGCCGGGATTGACGACTACTGCATGTTCAACCGCAACTGGCTCGGTCGCGGGGTGGGGTTCGACCGCTGCCTGGCGCTCATCGCGAGGCTCGAGCCCACCCACCTCTTCAACTGCCACGTGGACAAGGCGTTCGAGTTCACAGCCGAGGAGGTGGCCTTCATGCGAGCGAACCTGGCCGAGCGCGAGAGGCTCTTCGCCGAGGTGATGCCCTGGGAACACCCCAACTTCGGCCTCGACGAGCTCTGGGTCCGTTGTTTCCCCTACGAGCGGACGGCGAAGCCCGGCGAGCGAGTGAGGCTGGAGGTCTGGGTGACCAATCACGCGGCAGTGGCGCGGACCGCCCGCTGCGGGGCCAATCTGCCCTCAGCGTGGCGAGTTCCTGGCGGCGAGCAGCGCCGGCCGTGGGCCGAGGGTGAAATCCCGCCGAAGGTCGAGCGCCCGGTGAGGTTGGAGTTCCGCGTCCCGAAGGCTGCCCAGGCGGGTCGCTACGTCGTGACCGTGGACGTTCGCTTCGGGGGCTGGGACCTGCCGCAGCGGGCCGAAGCCATCCTCGTGGTCACTTAGAGAGGGCTGCGATGGCCATCAGGAAGAAGGTTGACCTGTCGAGGTGTGAAATCCGAGGCATCCGCACGCGAGCCGAGGTCTTCGCGGTGGCCGACCTCTACGGCAAGGCCTTCCGCTCCTACGACTGGCACTACAGTCGCTACGTTGACTTCCTGCTCAAGCGTGTGCCGCGCGAGATGTGGCGCCTCTCGCGGGTGCTCTGGGCGCCCGACGGCGCTCCCATCGCCCAGATTCGCGTCTGCGACCGCACGATGCGCCTCGGCGCGGCCAAGGTGAGGGTGGGCGGCATCGGGGACGTGGCCACCCACCCCTTCTATCGCCGCCAGGGCCTGATGCGGCACCTCTTCGGCCATGTCCTGCCATTCATGAGGGACGAGGGCTACGACATCTCGATGCTGTGGGGCATACCGAACTTCTACGACAAGTTCGGCTACGTCGTCGGGCTTCGCGCTCCGGCTGTCGAGGTCTCCCGCGCCCAACTCGAAGGACTCCGGCCCCCCCTGCGGGGCCGGAAGGCTAAGCGCGGGGACATCCCGGCCCTCCTGCGCCTCCACGAGGCCGACGCGGCAACGCGCGACGGTGCGATGGACCGCTGCGGCGACCGCTGGGCACGGCGGGCCGTCCGGTGGGGCTCTTGCCGCGTCGTCGAGGACGACGGGGGAAAGCCGCGAGCCTACTACCTCTGGCAGACCGACGACCGCGCGGTGGTGCTGACCGAAGTCAGCCTGGGCACGGGGCCGACCAGGGAGTTGATCGTCTCGGTCCTCCGGGACCTTGCGCGCGTGGCGCGCCGGCAGGAGAGGCCCAGCGTGAGGCTCCAGGTTGCCTTCGAGCATCCGCTGGCGCGTTTCTGCGTGGCCGACGGCTGCGAGGTCCACGACCACATTCCCCATCGCGGTGGGGGCATGGTGCGGATAATCAACCTCGAGGGTCTCTGCGAGAAACTCGCGCCCGAATGGGAAAGGTTGCTCGCCGCCTCGACCCTTGCGGATTGGCGAGGGCGCCTGCGGCTGAAGACCGACATCGGCTCGCTCGACCTGGCCATCTCCCGAGGCAAGGTCAGCCCACAGCGCCCCGAGGGCCGGCCCGACGCCACCCTCTCGGCCAGCCAGGACAAACTTTGCCGCCTGGTCGTCGGCTTCCACCCGCCCGAGGCGGCGGCCATGCTCGACGAGATTCGGGCCGACCGCCAGGCGCTCGCCCTCGCCAACGTCCTCTTCCCGCCCCGCTCGGTCACCGTTTCCCCCTGGGACCACTTCTGACTGCGCGCAATTCCCCGAAGCCTCAGATAACCGCAACCGTGGGGTTGGTGCCGGGTCACCCCGCCAGTGGCAAATATGTGAGAAAACTCGGGACGGCAACGCGCCGGGGCGTGTGGGCTTTGGCACGCTTTTTGCACCGCAAACAGTTGCCAGGCGAGAAGGAAAA
>CAYYCI010000570.1:0-3080 GCA_964470215.1 uncultured Planctomycetota bacterium | reverse complement strand
CCGCTCAGTTCCCTGGGCTTGTCCAGCGGAGCGCCCCTGGGGCCAGGCTGGGGGCGCGACCTGTGTTCGTAAATGGCGTTGTTGAGGGGATGGCCTGTGGGACAGAAGACGATGACCTTTTCCGCGCCTTCGAGCGCCAGGAGAACGTCGGGCCGATTGACCGGCCTGGCGCCATAGAGTGGTCGCACGCGGGAGGCATCGACCTTCGCCCGCACCGAGACGAAGGCCCCCGGGGGCACCCGGCGCTCATCGGCGAGGGCAGCGAGAGGGACGAGGCCGACTTGGCGCGTTGCCTCGCGCCGCGAGGTTGCCGCGCCCCACATCAGCAACACGGCCAACAGGGTCACGACCCCGCTGACCAGGTACATCTCGCCCTTCCGCGGGCGATTGGGATCGCGCGGGCCAGAGGGCTCATCGGGGGCCGGCGGTTCCTGGTTCTCCATGCTCCCTCCGTGGGAATGGGGTGCGAGGGAGCAGTAGTTTATCGGGAGGGGCCGGGTGTTTCAACGCGCGCGGCTACGACCAAGGGGCCAGCCACAACAAGACCCGAGCGACCGACGGTCGAGAGCGTGCCGTGGAAATTCCCCGAAGCCCACGAGCACTTCTGTGGAGCCGTAGAGCACGGTGAACTACCCCGACACAACCCTCCTCCGCGGAAGCGCCTCCACAACGCAATCGGCTCCGCCGGAGGCGCGACCCTCGATGGTAGGTAATGTCCTTCTTCTGCTGTCTTGGAATAAGGAGCGGACTGAAAGGTCCGAGACCATGAACGGAGCCAGCGGGTCAGCGAGCTATCACCGAGGGCTTGCTGATTGACTTGCCAGAGGCTCTGCGCCGTTGTCTGTCGCGAAATGTCTTGTCAGTGCGAGTGTCGTTGGTCGTGCGCGAATCACCTTCGATCTCGGGTCGCCCCCCCCTCCCCCGGTGGTTTCTTGCACTGACGCCCGATCCCGGCGAGAATAGCGTGTGGGATTCTTGAAAGGGTTCTGTTTGCTCGAGCGATCGTTCGTTTTTCTCGGCTTCTGGTGTGGGGTGGCTCTGGCGGGTGGCGTGCCGGCGGAGGTCGGGGAGGCTCTGCGAAAGGCCAAACAGCCCGAGGTGGTGCTCGACTGGCTCGCCCAGGACCGCCTCGCGGGCAAACCCCATCTGGTCGAGGCGGATGTGGCCAGGGTGCTGGAGGAGGTCGGCGAGGAAGGCTCGGCGTTGTGGAAGGAGCTAAACGCAGTTGACCTGAGCGGACAAGCCCTCGGCGAATCCTATCTCCGCGCCTGTGAACTGCGGCGAGCCAGGCGCCTGGCCCCCTTCCGCGATAAACTCCGCCGCGTGGTCTTCACCAAGCACTACGACCTCGGCGGCTCGCACTACGCCTACACCGAGGGCCTCAGCGACGCCCAGGCCGAGCGCCACTTCAAGCCCGGCTCGGCGCTTTGTCTCCTCGAGCTCGACGGCATCCACGCCACCATCGAGCCACTCCTCGAGGATCCCAGGGGCGTCATCCGCGACCCCGACGTCTCCTTCGACGCCAGCAGAATCCTCTTTTCGTGGAAGAAGTCGCTGAACGACGACGACTACCATCTCTACGAGATGGACGTGGCCACGGGGAAGGTCCGCCAGCTGACCTCCGGCCTCGGCTTCGCGGACTACGAGGGGGTTTACCTGCCCGACGGCTCGATCGCCTTCAACTCCACCCGATGCGTCCAGACCGTGGACTGCTGGTGGACCGAGGTCAGCAACCTCTACGCCTGCGACCCCGACGGCGGCTGCATCCGACGCCTCTCCTTCGACCAGGTCCACACCAACTACCCCACCGTGGCCCCCGACGGTCGGGTGATCTACACGCGCTGGGACTACAGCGATCGCGGCCAGGTTTACCCTCAGGGCCTCTTCCAGATGTATCCCGATGGCACCGGCCAGACCGAACTCTACGGCAACAACTCGTGGTTCCCCACCGCGCTCCTCCACGCCAGGGCGATTCCCGGCACTGGCAAGTACGTGGCCATCTTCTCCGGCCACCACACCCGCCAGCAGGGCTGGCTGGGGATCATAGACCCGAGCAAGGGGCGCCAGGAGAACGCCGGGGCGCAGCTCATTGCCCCCGTCAGGCCGACCCCGGCCGTGCGCATTGACCGCTACGGCCAAAGCGGCGACCTCTTCCAATACCCGTACCCGCTCAGCGAGGAGGCGTTCCTGGTCGCCATGCGGCCGGCGAGAACTCGCCATTTTGCCATTTATCTCGTCTTTGCCGACGGCCGCCGCGAACTCCTCGCCCGGGACCCGAAGATTTCGTGCAACCAGCCCATCCCCCTCGCCCCCAGGCCGAGGCCACACGTCCGGCCGAATCTCGTGAACTACACCCGCAAGACCGCCACGGTCTTCCTCCAGGACATCTACCGCGGCCCGGGCCTGGCGGGGGTCGAGAGAGGGACGGTCGAGAAGTTGCGGGTGGTGGCATTGGAGTTCCGTGCGGCGGGCATCGGCAGCAACCGCAACAGCGGGCCGGCCGGCGGCGCGCTCATCTCCACCCCCATCTCGATCCAGGGTTCCTGGGACGTGAAGCGGGTCCTTGGCACTGCGAGGGTCCACGACGATGGCTCGGCGTGTTTCGTGGTTCCCGCCCACACACCCATCTACTTCCAGGCCCTCGACTCCCGCGGCCACGCCGCACAGACCATGCGCTCCTGGCTCACGCTCCAGCCGGGCGAGGTGGTCTCGTGTGTCGGCTGCCACGAGAACAAGAATTCCTCTCCACCCGTCCTACCGACCGCCCAGGCGCTGGCCGCCGGCCCCCAGCGCCTGAAGCCGCCGCCTTGGGGAGTGAGCGGTTTCAGTTTTCCGAAACTCCTCCAGCCGATCCTCGATCGCCACTGCGTGAGGTGTCATTCGCAGGAGCGGGCGCCCGGCCCGGCGCCGGCGAGGCCGCGCGTGGCCTTCGACCCGAAGACCATGCGGGTGCTCGTGCCCTCGGATGGCGCCGTGTGGTGGTATCGGTTGGAGCAGCCCGAAGCCGACTGGTTCAAGCCCGATTACCTCGAGGTGGGCTGGCGGACCGGCCGCGGCGGATTCGGAAGGCGAGGAACCCC